>JAISTZ010000132.1 GCA_031272345.1 Spirochaetaceae bacterium
CGTATTCTGGTGGAATACGCGACCGAGCACATCAGCAACAAATTGTTTGTAAGCAAGTATCAACTGTACCTGCCTAACAAGGAACAACTTGCAAAAGAATTGGAACACATTCTGGAGGAATCCCATCATGCCTAAATCCCCCGCCCCGGCCTCCCTCTTCCGCAAAGTCTCCGGCATCATCGAATCGAGCCGGCAAAAGGTCTACACTGCCGTCAACTCAGGAATAGTGCTCATGTACTGGCACATCGGCGAGGCCATCAGGACCGGCGTACTTGGCAACGAAAAAGCGGAATATGGGAAAGCGGTTATCGAAGAACTTGGGGCAGCGCTCACGGTGCAATATGGAAAAGGGTTTAGTGCGCGGAATCTGTTTAATATGCTCAAACTCTATGAGACCTATCCCGATAAGACAATTTTGCAGACAGTGTCTGCAAAATTGTCTTGGTCCCACTTTTGCAAACTCATCTATCTTGAGGAGCCTATCCAGCGCGACTTTTACGCAACAATGGCTATCAATGAGCGGTGGAGCGTCCGGGTGATGAATGAACGCATCGAGGCCAATCATGGCTAAAGACTTCTTCCCCCCGCGCCCCGGCCTCGCGCCGAAAATCTACGCCTACGAAGACACCAACCCCCAGTACGCCGGCCTCCTCAAAGTCGGCTATACTACCGTGGATGTACAAAAGCGCGTGGCGGAACAGTACCCCATCGTGAAGCCCGGCGACAGACCCTACCGCATCGTGCTTGAAGAGGCGGCGCTCCGCAATGACGGCGCGGCCTTCACCGACCACGATGTGCACCGGGTGCTGAGGCGGAACGGTGTGGCCAACCCCAAAGGCGAGTGGTTCCGCTGCGGAGTCGACGCCGTGAAAGCCGCCGTGCTGGAACTGAAAACAGGCGAGCGCACCGAAGCGAGCCGCGTCAGGGATTTTCCCATGAGGCCGGAGCAGGAGGCGGCGGTCGAAAAGACCATCGCGTATTTTGATTCTTTCCATAAAGAAAACGCCGCTGGTAAAGGCGCTGTTAAGGCGCCCCGTTTTCTGTGGAACGCGAAGATGCGTTTCGGGAAAACTTTCGCCGCGTACCAGTTGGCCCGCCGCATGAATTGGCGCAAGGTTCTGGTGCTCACATTTAAGCCGGCGGTGCAGAGCGCCTGGGAGGAAGACCTCAGCACCCATGTCGATTTTGCCGGCTGGCAGTTCGTCAGGCCCAGAGGGTTGACTTATGATGAGTGTGACAAGACCAAACCCATCGTGTGTTTTGGTTCCTTTCAGGACTACCTGGGGACCAACGATGCCGGCGGCATCAAGGCGAAAAACGAGTGGGTGCACACGACGCATTGGGACTGCGTCATCTTTGACGAGTACCATTTCGGCGCATGGCGGGAAAATGCAAAGAAATTATTTGAAATCGAAGATGAAGACTGCTTTGACGCGCTCGACATCGAGAAATACCAGCGCGATGAGGCGGCGGACGCATACAACGAGGATTTTCTCCCCATCACGACATCGCATTATCTTTTCCTTTCCGGTACGCCTTTCAGGGCGATTGCATCCGGCGAGTTCATCGAGGAGCAAATTTACAACTGGACCTACACGGACGAACAAAAGGCAAAGGCCGCCTGGCAGGGCGGGGACAATCCCTACGCCGCTCTGCCACGCATGGTCATGCTGACCTACCAACTCCCGCCGTCCATTCGCGGCATCGCCCTGGACGGTGAATTTGACGAGTTCGATTTGAACACATTTTTCACAGCCATCGGGACAGGGAAAAACGCGCAGTTCAAGTACAAGGATGAAGTGCAGAAATGGCTCGACCTCATTCGCGGCGCACTGGCGGCGGCGACCGTGGACAACCTGAAACTGGGCGCCGAGAAGCCGCCCATGCCTTTTTCCGATACGAGGCTGCTGCAAATCCTCTCCCACACATTTTGGTTTTTGCCCTCGGTGGCGGCGTGTTACGCGATGAAAAATCTCCTGAGCGAAAAGCAGAACAAGTTTTACCATGACTACGCTGTGATCGTGGCCGCGGGGAGCGAGGCCGGCATGGGAGTAGACGCCCTCGCCCCGGTGCGCGAGGCGATGGACGACCCGCTCCTGACGAAGACCATCACCCTTTCCTGCGGCAAACTCACCATGGGCGTTACCGTCAGGCCCTGGCAGGGCATCTTCATGCTGCGCAATATGTCCAGCCCGGAGACATATTTCCAGGCGGCCTTCCGCGTGCAAAGTCCATGGACGATTTACAACCCCGATTCCCTTTCACCCAACAAGGAGGAAATCCTGAAAAACGAATGTTACATCTTCGACTTTGCCCCCGACCGCGCTCTCAAGCAGATCGCCGATTACAGCTGCCGTCTGAACGTTGACGAGCCGAACCCCGAAAAGAAAGTTGCCGACTTCATCGAGTTCCTGCCTGTCCTTGCCTATGACGGCAGTTCGATGAAACAGATTGACGCGGCGGGCATCCTCGATATGGCGATGAGCGGCACCACGGCGACCCTCCTTGCCCGCCGCTGGGAAAGCGCCCTGCTTGTAAACGTTGACAACGAAACACTCAAGCGGCTTATGAGCAATACAGAAGCGCTGGAGGCGCTGATGCGTATCGAAGGGTTCAGGAATTTGAATCAGGACATCGAGACGATTATCAACAAATCCGAAGCGGTAAAAAAAGCAAAGAAAGAAGCGGCTGACAGGCCGTTTTCAACAGAAGAAAAGAAAACGCTCACCGAGGAAGAAAAAGAATTTAAATCCAAACGCAAGATGATACAGGAAAAGCTGATTAAATTCGCCACCCGCATCCCCGTGTTTATGTATCTGACCGACTACCGCGAACAAAGCCTTCATGATGTTATCACACAACTTGAACCCGAATTATTCAAAAGCGTCACCGGCATCAACATCATGGACTTCAACCTGCTGGTTTCGCTGGGTGTATTCAACAACAGCCTGATGAACGACGCGGTGTACAAGTTCAAGCGCTACGAGGACTCAAGCCTGTCCTATTCCGGGATAGACAAACACGCCGGTGAGAAGGTCGGCCTCTGGAACACCGTGCTGAGTGCGGCGGATTACGCAGCGGCCTACACGGCCTAAACAGCGAATTTTATTGCGCGCTGTGTTTTTTTGCTCTTTGTGCCGATACTGTAGATATGCCCAAGGTGATTTTGCCCTTCAAGGTTTCTCTCTTTCTCTGTGCGGCCCTTGTTTCTGCCCAGTCCTTGCCCCTTTATCAACTGCCCGGCAACATTCCCTCCCAGGAGGAATCTGCGGCATTTTTTCAGCATCCCCTGGTGGCCACCGAAAGCGGCCTGTATCAAATCGTCGGGAACAACACCCCCATCCCCCTGTGGACCGAAGGCAGGGTGACCGACATTGCCCGGGTCGTGGAAAACGGCCGGGAGAAGTGGTTTTTTGTGACCGAAAAGGGCCTCTATTCGTCCGTGGACTGCCGCACATTCCAGCCCTGTGGGGACGGCCTCCCTCACCTTGTCATAAAAGAATATGACGGCAAGACGACCAAACTCGTAGCACAGGCCCAGAGCCTCAAGGGCATAGGGATACACCCGGAAAACCCCCAGATTATGGCGGTTGCCACCAAGGATTACGTGTTCCTGACAAGGGACGGCGGCAAGCGGTGGCAGAACCTGGGGTATGGGGCGCGTTCTTCGGGCACCAAGGCGATTGCCGTGGCGAATCTTCCGGCAAAGACCGGGAAGCGCGGCGCAGAAAGCGAACTTGTGGTGTTCCTGTCCCACGCCCTCTACGGACTCTCCTACATCAAACCCGACGACCCAAAACCCAAGTGGGTGGACATCGTCTCAAATTTCGAGAAAATGCCCACCATGGGCTATGCGGACGAAATTTCCAGCATCCTGCCGGTGATTCAGCGTGACCCGGACGGGGAGCCCCGCACGGAGATTTTTCTTGCCCAGACCTTCATGCCCCGCATCTACCGCCTGGACTGGGACCGCAAGACCGCGGTAAAAATCTACCAGGGTGACGCCATGCCCGACACGATTGACGGCCTGGTATGGACCGGGAACAACCTGCTCTACACCAAACCCGGGGGCCTCTCCCTGGTAAACATCACCACCGGGGCGAACGCCGGGGAACCCGCGGAGATGCGGAACTGGATACGGGCTCTGCAAAAGGTGCCCGAGCCGGTGTACGCGGCCTACATCCCCAAAAACCGGAGCGGCTACGCGGACGGGTTGATTCTGCGGGAATTGTGGCTCCTCAAACCCCAGAAGGTCTATTCACCCTATTCGGACGCGGCAAAGAACCGGCGCAGCCTCTACATGCCCGCAAACCGGGGCGCAACAGCGGCGGGAATCAACGAGTACATCGGCCTGGTGGAAAAGAACAAACTCAACAGCATCGTCATCGACATGAAGGACGACTACGGCCTCCTCCGCTACCGGCCCAAGGACGAATTGATTAAAGAAAAAGCCTACGTGAGCCAATACGCCATCAATATTGAAGACTTCACCTCCCGGTTCAAGGCCAGGGACATCTATTTGATTGCCCGAATCGTCGTGTTCAAGGACAAAAACCTCTCCCAGTACGGCAAGGGACGGTACGCCGTGTGGAACACCCGCACCAACACCCAATGGATCGGCATCAAGGGCACGGTGGAAGAACCCGGCCCCGGCGGGATCCTGCACACAAAAACCGACTACTACGACGAACACTGGGTGGATCCCTATTCGGAGGAAGTCTGGGAATACAACGTCCGCATAGCCCAGGAGCTCATCCGTGAGGGGTTTGACGAGATTCAATTTGACTACATCCGGTTCCCCACGGACGGACTCAACCTGTACCAGGCGGGGTACCGCTGGAAGAGCGAAGGCATGGACATGGAAAGCGCCCTGATTTCCTTCCTCAAATACGCCAGAAAAAACATCCAAGCCCCCATCGGAATCGACATCTACGGGTCCAACGGCTGGTACCGGAGCGGCTCCAGGACGGGCCAGGACGTGGAACTCCTTTCGGACTATGTTGACATCATCTGCCCCATGTTCTATCCCAGTCACTTCGAGCAGCCCTTCCTGGCCCAGAGTCCCGCGGAGCTGCGGCCCTACCGGATCTACTACTTCGGCTCCTACCGCAACACGGTGATCGCCCGGAACAAGGTGATTGTGCGGCCCTGGGTGCAGGCCTTTTACCTGGCCGTGTCGTATGACAGGGTGTATTACAACCCCAGGTACATCGTCTACGAAGCCTACGGCGTGAGGGACTCCATCGACCGGGGGTTCATGTACTGGAACAATTCGGGCCGCTACGAAGATCTTGTGCCCGGCGCTCCAGAGGGGGCCGAGTATCCCGGCCCGGAGCGGGGGGCGGACACCCCATTCCGGGAGCCCTCCCTCTGATGTTCACCCCAGCGGTCTACGAATGGGGCCTCGATGTCATCAGGGCCTTCCAAACCCTTTCGAGCCCCCCCCTGGACGGGGTTGTCAAAATCCTCACCCGCCTGGGGGACCCGGTGGTTGGAATCGGGGTTGCCCTGTTCATCTATTGGTGTGTTGACAAAAAAAAGGGCTTCAAATTTTTCTTCCTGCTCTTCCTCGCCTTCGCCCTGAACGTCGCCATGAAGGCCCTCCTCAAGGTTCCCCGGCCCTTCCTCCTGGACCCTGCGGTTGCCTTGATTCCTGAAACGGGCTTTTCCACTCCCTCGGGCCACGCCCAGGGGAGCGCCGCCTTCTGGACCCTCCTCGGCTGGATCTGCTTCACCAAACACCGAAGGACCGGCGCGGCCCTTGCCGTGGTTGTTCCCGTTGTCGTATCCCTTACCCGGGTCTACCTGGGGGTGCACGTCCCCACGGACGTGCTCCTGGGGCTTGCGGCGGGGTATTTGTCAGCCCTGGGGGGAATCCATTTTTACGACCCCCTGGGCGCACGGATTTCACCACTCCGTCCGTCCTTTAAGGCCCTGCTCATCGCGGCCCTCTGCTTCTGCCTGAACGCCCTTTCCGGCGGCGAGGTGAACGCTTCGGGGGCCCTCTTCGGCTTTACCCTGGGCTACGTCCTCCTCCGGGCGGGCCGTGCAGCCGGGACGGAACACGGGCTTGAGGCCGCCGGGGACGCCCGCGGGACGGCCGCCGGTGTTGCCCCGCCGCGGGACGGGGGCGCCCTCTTCCGGAAGCTCCTTCACCTGGGCGCGGGGGGCCTGGTGTGTTCCGTCACGTACCTGGGTCCCCGTGTTGGGGCCTACGCTGCGGGTCTGGGGGACAATCCCCTGGTCGGCTTCATCCGCTACGCCCTGGTGGGCTTCGCCGCAGCGTTCATTGTTCCCAGGATGCTCTCCCGGCTTTCATAGACCACCGCCGAAATTCCCTGTCCAAATTCAGAATTTTGTGCTGAACTGGGGGCGCCAACACGGCTCCAGCCCCCCTGGTGCCAGGCGCATGTGCCTGGCACCATGTGCTTTTATGCGGGGCATATTGACAGCCCCCCCCGTTTCCCGCATACTGTCCCCATGAAACGCTTTTTTTTGCATATCCCTGTAGTTCTTGCGGGCCTTGCGCTCACTGTTTCCTGCGGAACCCTGGGGCGGGACGGGGCCGCCGTGCGGGCCGTGACCGTGCAGGGGAGCGCCCGGGTCCTTGTGGCCTCTGACCGGGCGGCGGTTTCCCTGTCGGTGGTCACCAGGAACGCCGATGCGGCGGCGGCGGCGGAAGAAAATGCCCGCAGGATGACCGCCGTGCAGGAGGCCATCAAGGCCATGGGGGTGGACCCCAAGTCGATCTCCACGTCAAACTACACGGTGAACCGGGAGATGGTCTACCGGGACGGCGCGAACATCCCCGGGGACTACCGGGTGACAAACCGGCTCAACGTGTCGGTCAAGGACCTTACCTCAGTTGGAAAACTTATCGACGGGGCGATTCAGGCCGGGGCCAACGAGATGACCTCCCTCACCTACTCCTCCTCGGACACGGAAGCCGCCGTAAAACAGGCGCGGGCCCTTGCGGTCACCCAGGCGCGGGAGGCGGCGCAGCTTTTGGCGGAAACCTCCGGAGCCGGCCTGGGCAGGGTGCTTTCCATAACCGAGCTCGGCGGCGCCGTGCCCGCGCCCAGACTCATGGTCAAGGCTCTGGCAGACTCCGCGGCCTTTGAGGAGTCGTCAACCCCTATTTCCGCAACCGACAGCGCCGTCACCGTTACGGTGGAAGTACAATTCGAGCTGAGGTAACACATGCTGGACTATAAGTTTATCAAGGACAACCTTGAAGCGGTAAAGGCGAACATCACAAACCGCAACATGACCGCCGACGCGGACGAGGTGGTCCGCCTCTACGACGGGCGCACCGCCAGGACCACGGCGCTCCAGGCCCTGCAACAGAAGCGCAACGCCAACGCCGCCTCCATGAAGGGCAAACTCGCTCCGGAAGAGCGGGCCGCCCTGGTGGAAGAGGGCAAAAAGCTCAAGGCGGAAATCGCCCTGTTAGAAGAGGACGTAAAGACCATCGAGTCACACCTTGAGGATGCGGCAAAGAAGATACCCAACATGGCCCACCCGGACGCGCCCGTCGGCGCCCTCGATTCAGACAACCTGGAAGTAAAGCGCGTGGGGACGCCGAGGACTTTTTCCTTCACCCCAAAGGACCACGTGGAGCTCGGGGCCGCCCTTGACCTGATTGATTTTGACCGGGCCGTAAAAGTGTCGGGCCCCAAGTTCTACTACCTCAAAAACGAGGCGGTGTTCCTGGAAAACGCCCTGGTGCTCTACGGCCTCAACGCGCTCCGCAAGAAGGGCTTCACCCCCTTCATCACCCCGGACGTGGCCAGGGAGGAGATTCTCACGGGCATCGGGTTCAATCCCAGGGGGAACGAGTCCAACGTGTACGCCCTGGAGGACGAAAAATCCTGCCTGGTGGCCACCGCGGAAATCACCCTGGGGGGATACCATTCCGGAGAGATTCTTGACAAGGCAAAGCTGCCCCTCCTCTACTGCGGGCTCTCCCACTGCTTCAGGCGGGAAGCCGGAGGGGCGGGGCAATTCTCCAAGGGACTCTACCGGGTGCACCAGTTCACCAAGCTGGAGATGTTCGTCTACTGCCTGCCCGAACAGTCCGGCGGCCTGCACGAAAACCTCCGGCTCATCGAAGAGGAGCTCTTCACGGGCCTGGGGATTCCCTTCCGGGTGGTGGACACCTGCACCGGCGACCTGGGAGCCCCCGCCTACCGCAAGTGGGACCTGGAAGCCTGGATGCCCGGCAGGAACGGGGGTGAATGGGGCGAAGTCACGTCAACCTCCAACTGCACGGACTACCAGGCCCGCAGACTCAACGTGCGCTACAAGGACGATGACGGCAGGAACAAATTCGTCCACATGCTGAACGGCACGGCCATCGCCGTGTCCCGGGCCCTTGTGGCGATTCTCGAAAACTACCAGAACGAGGACGGCTCAATCACCGTGCCGGAGGCCCTCGTACCGTTCTGCGGTTTTGACCGCATTGTCCCCAGGGCAGGCTGACGGGGCGTGAAAACAAAAGGAGGCACAGACGCCATGGCCAGAAGCATGAGGTTTTCCAGAATGATGCTTGCCGCCATGCTGTTCATCGTTGTCATCATCGTATTCGCAATCCTCAAAGTCACCGCCCCGGTCACGCTTCCGATAGTCACCGCGATTTTTCTCGCCCTGGTCTTTGAGCCGATTGTCAGATTCCTCAAGGAAAAATTTCACATCCCCTGGATCTGCGGAATTTTTCTGGTGATCATCCTGTGCTTTGCCGCCATCTCCATGGTGCTGACCCTGCTGATTTCCAGCGCCCGGTCCATCGTGGCGGTGTACCCCAACTACGAGGCCAAGGCCCTGCGGGTCTACCGGGAACTCGCGGGGTTTTTCAGACTCCCCTTTGACGCGGAGGTGGGGCTCTTCACGAACCTGTGGAATCAGTTCGGATTCCGCTCCTTTGTCCAGTCCTCGGCGCGGACCTTTTCCGGGTCCCTGGTCACGTTCAGCAAAAACGTGTTCCTGGTCACCCTGTTCGTGGCCTTTTTGCTGGTGGAAATCCGCGCCTTCAGGATAAAACTCAGCGCGGCCTTCCCAAACGCGGGGGAAGGCAGGGTCATGGGAATCATCAACGACACGATCCACCAGGTGACCCGCTACTTGTCCATCAAGTTCTTCATCTCCCTGCTCACGGGAATCTGCGTGTTCGCCGGAACCTTTGCGGTAGGCCTTGACTTTGCGATTGTGTGGGGGTTCCTTGCCTTTGCCCTCAACTTCATCCCCAACTTCGGCTCAATCGCCTCCGGGGTGATTACCACGGGATTTTCCATCCTCCAGTTCTGGCCCCTTCCGGGAAAAATGGTGATTGTGGGATCGATCATGCTTGGGGTGAATATGATTTTGGGGAACATGATTGAACCCCGCATTCAGGGGCGGAGCCTGGGGCTCTCCCCGTTCCTCATCCTGGTGTCCCTGTCCATCTGGGGCTGGATATGGGGGTTCGCCGGACTGATTTTCGCGGTCCCCATGATGGCGATCCTCAAGATCGTCTGCGAAAACGTCGACATGCTCCGGCCCTTCGCCATAATCATGGGCTCCACAATCCGGGAAAAAGCCGAGGGATAAGGGGCATTATCACAGTGCGGGACATTTTATGTGTCTTCAAGGGCCTTATCAATGAAGGCCTTGTCACCCGCATCGATGAGCTGCTTTTTTTCCAGCACGTAGGTGAGGTTCTTAAAAGCATTGCCGAGGTGGGCGAAGTCGTTGAACTTGAGCGCATCAATCCTGGAATTGAGGCGCGCCTCTGTCGCGGCAATGTCCGCCTTGAGTTCGCCCCTCACCGTAGCGATTTCGGCCTTCACCTCGACGAAGCGCTTGTCCATCTTGGCGTTTTGAAGGAGAAAGCCGCCGACTATGACGACCATGAGGATTATAGTACGGAGATTCTCTCCGGTTAAGACAATATCGACTAATGATTCCATAAGCATAACCTCTCAGTATGAGTCTACCACCGTTCCGGGGGGATGTCAAGGCAAAAAAAACGCCCCCCATCGCTGGGAGGCGTTCCTATGTGTGCGTTGCCCCGCGCCGATGAATCGGGGGAATTCAGCCGGCGTGAGAAGTCCCCGCTTTTGCGCCGCCTGCGGCATAAGCAGGGACTGGAGCGGATACGCCGCAGGCACCGCCGCTGGTTTCGGGGACGGTGCAACCCGCCTCGAACTCACACAACTGTTCGGCGGTGATTGCCCCTATTTCGTATAAATCTTTTGCCGACTCATAGACATGTTTCATAAGCCGGTTCCTGAATTTCTGTGCCATAACGCCTCCTAAAACTCACTATATTTCCCCGCCAGAACAAGCGCGTCAAATTGCGCATCCGTCAGAGCCAACTGGCTTCCCAGTTGCCGCCTACTGTGCTATCCGCACGAGGCGGCTCCTGCCGTCTGTGCCGACTGGTTCAAGACGGAAGCCCGCTTGGGCGAAGCCGTCGTTCATAAAGCGGCGGTAGCCTTCCGGGTCGCCCTCGAAACGCTTCTGAATTGCCCGCACTTCAGCCTGGCGGTCGCGCATTTCGCGCATGATTTCGTCGTTTTCCTCATCCATCATTTCTCTGTAAGTCATTTTGTTCCTCCCGTAGGATGATTTCGTTTATATTCTCCGGTGTTACAAGTTTTGACGTCCACAGCCCATGTTTGTCATTGTGCTCCAGCACTGCGGTGTAAGCCGCCGGTCCCAGATGGCTACAGTTCCAGGTCATCAGGTAGTTTACTCGATTATCCACGCATACGGCAAGGTGAATGCAGTCGGAGGCGGATCGCTCGGGGATGTGGAGTAATTGCCGATATTCCGCAGCAAGTGTTTTGACATCTTCTGTGACTGGAAACGGCTCAATTCCATAAAGAAACTCAAGCCGCCGCGCCACATCGCTGGGAGCCGACTGCGCCTTATTCCGCTGCCGCGCTATGCAGCGACACGACCTTCAGCACTTCCGGCGGTATGCGGAAGAAGGGCTTGGTTGGACCTTCAAAGGTGAGCAGTTCGTCGGCGCCGGCTTCGATGGCGCACGCGGCGTGGAGAGCGTCCATGCCGGCGAGGCCGTAGGTGTTAGCCAAGTCGTGCGCCCGTTTGATAATGGCGTCGTTGGAGTACACGTAGATAGCGGACCGGAAGATACCCTCGGTGAATGCCACTTGCTTCGCCCGCTTGTTGTAGCGCATTTTTGGCAGGGTCTCCAGTTCCACGTAGTCACTCACTACCCGGCGCCGCTTTGTGTCTGTCAGAAACCGCATGGCTCTTTTTGCAATTTCGACTTCATCAGACAGGGCATTGATGATGAGGTTCGCGTCGATATACGACTTTAGTAGTTCCATAACCGGTTAAAACCCTCGCCCCCGGCGCGTTCGTCCGCCCACATTTCATCGAACTCTTCTTGCGTGAGGTATCGCATCCCCTCCCTGTGGGCCGCCTCCTTTAACTCCCAGAGGCGCTTCTCGAGCGCCTTGCACTCCCGCTTGTACTGCTCGTACTCTTTGTCTGTCAGGACTTCCCGGCGCTTTGCGGGGGTACTGCTCTCTGTAACGGTAACTTTGTCGTCAAACATACTTTACTCCTTGTGATGAGAGTCTACGCTATCCGGCCCCCATCGTCAAGGTAAAAAAGCCGCCCCCCCGTAAGGAGAGGCGGCTTGTCGCGTAACGTTTCCCCAGAGGGAACCGTTACGACACCGGCGTACTAGCGGTAGCCGCTCCCATTTGGTCGCGGCAATCGTCAGAGCCGGTTACACGTTAGGAGCTTGTCACTCGTTGCCGCCGATGGTGAGGCTGAGCGTCCACGCGGGCGCGGCAGTGGACACGCCGCCTGAGGCAAGCGTACCGCCGCTCATGCTCACGCTCTGCGTCTCGTTGGTGCTTTCCTTGGTGACGGCTGCGCTGGAAGCAACCTTGAGCGTACCGGACGCGAGGCTGGCCGTGATGGTCAAGTCGTTGTTGTCCGCCGTTGTAAAGCCTGAAGTAGACCCGGTGTTGCCGGTAATGGTCGTGCCGGCGTCAAGAGTGGTAAGGCTCGTGGCAACGGCGGTGTTGGTATCGGTTGCTACAATCGTTGCGGTGATGGAGCCGGTAATCTTCCCCACATCCGTTGCGAGTGTGCCAATCGCCGTCGCTGCCGTGTTTGCGACAACCCCCGAGCTGGCCATGGAGTAGTCCGCGCCGCTCTTGGTGATTGTGCCCTTCACGGTGCCGGCGCCGGACAGGGTGCCGGACACGGTGAGTTTGTAGGAGCTGGTGGTGTCCAGCGTAACACCCGTGGGCACCTCGACATCGGTGACGCTCGCGTTTTTCTTCAGCGTGACAGTCGCGCCGCTCGCCATGGCATTGTCCGAGCCAAGTTCATCGGCGAGGGCCGCGCTGACATAAGCGGCCGGGCCGGTGTCCGTAGCATAGTCATGGTCGATGTCGTACCCGCTCGCGGTCAACCTGGCCCTGGCGGTTACTATGCCGTCAGCCAGAGAGTCGGCCTTGGCTTTGCTGAAGTTGACGGTCGCCGAGGTTTCGGCTTCCGCAACCGCCTGGCTTGCGATGATGGTCCGGTTGTACTTGTCGGTCAGCTCGACCGTCACGGTGAGGCCGCTGGGCCGGCTCGTGCCGTTGATGTTGCTTACCGTAACGTCAAGTCCGGTTGACAAAATCGGCGAACCCAAACCCGTCAAACCGATGGTGGGCGCGTTGCTGTTGCTCCAGAACTTGTTGACCGTGACGCTCTTGGCCGCGCTTTCGTTGCCCGCCGCGTCAACCACCTTCACGTACACGGTGTAGGTTTTGTTGTTGTCGTCCCAGGCGCTTACAGAGGAGACATTGGCATTGCTCGCGGCGTTGCCATAGGTCGTGCCGTCAGTGCTCACCTTGTAGGGAGACGCCGGAAGGGGATACTCGTCGGCAGACACGAAGACGCTGGCCGCATTGATGGCCGTCCTGGTCGCCTTGATCGACTCGATTGCCGGCGCGAGTTTGTCCCAGCCGTTCGTGGTCTTCACGCCGTTCACGACGTAGTCACCGTAGGTGTTGGCGTCGGCCACTGCCGGCAGCGTTATCGTGGCGTCGCTAACCGTCGCGCCGGTAACCTGGCTGACAGAGGGCGTCGCGCCGTACGCATTGGACGAGTAGACGACCTTGTAGATGATCGCGGTAGTACCCGTCGCGACATTGGTAGTGAGCGTGTTGGTCGGCGCATTCTGCTTGTCGTCGGTAAAGCGGAGAGTCACCATCTCCGGAATCGTCAGCGCCGGCACCGTCGCGGGCACGGTCACGGCCTTCGTCTTCGTGGTGAGCGTGGTTCCGCTGTAGCCGTAAGTCGTGATGGTGATCTTGTCGCTCGGACCAACCTCAGCGCCCAGCTCCAGCGTGGTGACGTAGTCCTGCGTCACCACACCCCATTCGCCATCGTCCACGCCATCGTTGTCGTAGTCGTAGCTCAGCTCCTGCTCGTCGTGCACGCCCGTAATGGTGACGCCGAATTGCGACAGGTCGATGCTCCCCGATACCGTTGCGGGGTCAAGGACCACGAGGAGCTTGGTGCTCCCCCCTGACGAGCTCAGCACGTGGATCGCGTTGATCGTCGGCGCGATTGATCCGGCGGGGACAAGCTTGTCCACGTACTCGATCTTTGTGTCGCCCTCCGCCGCGTTCTCGCAGCCCAGGGTAAGCATAGCTATCAGCACAAGGGCGATAGCTCCAAGAATCAGGCTCAGTTTCTTCATACTTGAGTCCTCCATTCTTCTATATTTGACCCCGCATACGCGGGGCCCCATCAAAGAAGGTGGCGTGTGCGTTGAAGAAAT
>JAISTZ010000134.1 GCA_031272345.1 Spirochaetaceae bacterium
AAATATAAATAAAATGATTGCAAAAGCAAAAGGTACATATATTATTTTTATAAGTTGTGATGACGTGTTGAATAAAAACGCCATATCCAATGCGGTCAATAAACTTGATGCTGATGATAATCTTTGTTTTGTTGGCGGCGGGCGTGTTTTTTTCATGTATGACGACAATAATAAAAAAACAAAAACCATAGAAGAAAATAAAGATCTCGGTTACGTTAATAATGGAGACCCGGACGCGCTTTTGGAAAGCGAATACACCAAGCTGCACAGTTTCTTCATGCAAGGCACTGTTTTTAGAAAGAAAATTGTTGACGCCATAGGCGGCTTCGACGAAGATATGACCGGGGATGATATAGTGTTTCGTATAAAAATAGCCCGTTACATAAAAAACAATCCGCCCTTGACGTTTGAAATCGGTAATTTTGCAACCTTTCTTTACCGGCAACACGAGACTAATCTTAACAGAAATACAATACGGCAAATCAAAACAATCTTTGAAGTTATGGAACGATATTTTGATGACCGCCCTTTCCCCGGTTTACTGATAGATTGGATTAACGGAGCAATTGCTGGAGGAAAAGAAAAAGAGTTAGGTGATTTAATAAGGACAAGAATGATGGACAGGAATATTTCTTTAGTCCATAGGGCAAGAATCGCAGAAACTTTTTTTGCTTTATATTCCGTTGCTTTAATAAAAGTTAATTCACGGACATATCGTTATGCGCAGCGAATAAGAAAAATTTTTCGGAAAATATTTCCCAAAGGCTCTTTGCAGACAAAAATTGCAAGATTTTTTTTTAATCAATTAAAAAAAATACGGCGATTTGTGGTTAAACATGACACATAATTATTTTGAACAAATGGATAACCCCAATACATCACTTTTTATTTCCGACAAAATACTGCACATTGATAACAAAAAAAATATGGATTTATATTCTGTTGCACTACATATCCACGTCTATTACCTCGATGTATTTGAAAAGTACCTTACATATTTTGATTCCATGCCCTTTGCTTTTGATGTGTTTATTACAACCGACACCCAAGAAAAGAAAAAAATTATTCAAGAATCACTGCAATCCCATAAAACCGCTGAATATGTAAAAGAAATCATCATTGTAAAAAATATAGGCCGGGACGTTCTTCCCTGGATTTCCATCGCCGAGCGCCTTAAAACATATAACGTGGCCGGTCATTTCCATACAAAAAAAACAACAACCGCCGAGCAATGGGTAGGGGAGTCCTGGCAGAAGGATATATTTGAAACATTGCTTGAAAATTCCCAATCAATACTCAATGCGTTTGCACAAAATCCCGGCCTCGGCGTTGTTATCCCTGATATTCCGCATTATTGGCGTCTGCACCCCCTGGCATATACCCATGACGCTGATTTTTTAAAAAAAATAAAAAATTTATGGCAGCGGATGGGCTGTAAAAAACAATTGGATTTTGATGCCATGACGGGATTCATCATGCCGTTCGGCACGATGTTTTGGTATAGACCGGCCGCTTTGGAAAAACTCACTTCACTGAGATTTTCCGCTGAAGAAATTCCCCAAGAACCCCTTCCCGTGCACGGCACGATTCTCCACGCTATCGAGCGGCTCATCGTGTACGCGGCCTGGGATGGGGACTATGACTACAGGATTGCGCCCCTCAAAACGCAAATGTGCGGATTTGCCGACGCTATGGTGTGGAACAGGGTGATACGGTCCGTATATGAATCCAGGGACTACCGCGCCGGTCATGTCCTTCTTGCGCCCCTGCGGTTCATCAAAAAAATGCTCACCGGCGCCGGGCGCATGTGCCACCAGATTAAATCAAAAACACCGTCACCGTGACGGCGGCCAGAATGCCGCAGCACACGGGGAACAGATTCCGCCGGGCGAGGTCCGCGGCTTTTATGTCGCAGATGGACGCAACCGGGATGACCCCCCAGGGGATGATCGTACCGCCCCCGACCCACACGGTCACCACCTGGCCCAGGGCGGCCAGATATGCCGTGCTGTATCCCGTGTTGGAACTGAAGGTCCGCGCCACGGCCCCCACGATGGGGAGGCCGGAAAAGCCCGAACCGTCCAGGCCGGTGATCACCGCCACCAGGGTTTCTATGAGCACCAGGGGCAGCCGGAAGACCGTGGACGTGTTGGAGAGGGCGTTCCCCACGTCCCCCAGGATGTTGGGGGCTCCCTCACCCAGCACCTTGGCGGCGAGCTCCCCGTTCCCCAGGAAGAAAAACGCCGCGATGATGACTACAGGGGCGAAGATTTTGAGGGCGAACTGGAATCCCTGGATAAGGAAGTCGCTGATTTCCTCGAGGCTGTTCAACAGGTCGCCCTTGAAAATCATGATGACACAGAGCACCAAAAGTGACGTGCCCCCCACCAGGGCCGTGGCGTCGCCCCCCCGCAGGTCGAAGGCGATCATGAGGACGATGTCGCCGATGAAGGCCGCCGGGGTAAGGACCGCGATGAAGACCGCGAAGGGCGTGCGCTTCTGTTCCGCCGGGAGGCCCCCGTCATTTTTTTCGGCAGGAAGGGGCGTCTTTCTTATGTCCCGGAGGAACATGACGTAGGACACAGCGATCACCACCGCGCTCATGGTGAGCCACACGGGAACCGTGGCGCGGAGGAACTCGTCGATTGGAATCCCCGCGGCCTGGGCGGTGATGTTGGGCGCTCCCTGGATGAAGTAATCCGAGGAGAGACCGATTCCGTGGCCGAAGATGTTCATGGACACGGCCACCCAAATCGCCGGGAGCCCGGCCTTGAGCGCCACCGGGAGGAGCAGGGCCCCGATCAGGGCGACCGCCGGGGAGGGCCAGAGGAACCAGGAAAAGATCAGCATGGTGGCCCCCAGGATGAAGAAAGCGGACTTCCTGCCCCGGACGAGGGCCTTGAGGGGCCGGATCATCAGCTCGTCAGACCCGAGCAGGGAAAGCCCCTTGGACAGGGTCGTTATGAGGGCGATCACGATGATGATGCCCAGCAGTTCCGTGGCCGAGTTGATCACGCTGTTATACATGACGCCGATGGCGGTGACCACGTTTTTTGTGTGAGCCAGACCCACGAGAAAAATCCCGATGATGCAGGGCAGCACGATTTCCTTCTTTAGCAAAAGCGCCGCCATCACCAACAGGGCGACTCCGAGATAACACCAATGGACCAGTCCCATTTCTTGCTCCTTACCTTTTTATGTCATTAAAAATATCCGTAAGCCCCAGGGACGCCACCCGGGAGGCGATCGCCCCGGAGTCGGTCGTGTAGGTTCCCCTTTCTTTCATCCGTTCAAAGAGCACCGACCCGGAGAAGGTGTATTTTTTTCCGAGACCCCCGGGCAGGGCCATCTGTTCCCGCACAAAGGTTATGGCGTCCCCGATCACGGTTTCCCCGGGAAGGACGACGGGCTTTTTGCCCGCAAGCACCCTGGCCGCGTTATACCCCGCCAGAGTCCCCGTGACGATGGCCTCGGTGTGGCCCACCAGAAGCCCGGCCTTTTCGCCCGCGCAGAAGAGATTTTCGATCCCCTCCACCCGCAGGGAGTCGTCCCTGGGGGCCATGGCGAAGTAGCGCATGGAATTGCCCTTGCCCCCGGCGTAGGGGTCCTCGTACCGGGCGTTCTCGAAGCCCGGAATTTTCCGCAGGGCGGAGAGTTTGAAGTAGGGAGTCATCAGCTTGGCGTGGCCCGTGTCAAGGAGCACGATGTTGTCCCGGAATTCCGGGAGGGCGTACTGCTGGCAGGCCTTGACGTCCAGGTGGTCCTCCACCAGGTCCTTAGGGATGGGAATCACCGCCACCCCGTCGGCGTCCAGGCGGGCGGCGATGTCTGGGGAGAGGGATTCCTTGTAGAGCTTGCAGGACCCGCTCATGGCGCCCACCCTGCCGTCCTTGCCTTCGCCCTGCAATTCCTTGATTCCCGCCAGACCCGCGACGCTGGCCCTGCCGCCGAAGGCGGGGCACCGGAGGATGCACATGGAACAGCCGTTCCCGTATTTGACGCAGTTGTTCATGGGTCCGGCGGTTCCCGTGGCGTCGATGTACACGTCCCCGCCGTAGTCAACCCCGGAGTCGTCGGTGACGCTCTCGATGTGGCTGCCGGTGCTGCTCATCACGTCGTTGATTCTGGCACGGTAGATGACGGTGACCCCGGCGGCGCGGAGGAGACCCTCGATGGCCCCGGGTGTTTTTGCGATGTCGTAGAGGGTGGCGTGGCTGTGACCGGGAAAATCGACGTTGGTGTGCCTAGCGCAGGAATCAATGGCTTTGAAAATTTCCCCGCCCCCCAGGGCGATACACTCCTCGGCCGCGGTATAGCGGCCGTTGTTCCGCATGATGCCCCCCACGAGGCCCGTGCCCAGGAGCATGTCCGTGCGTTCCAGAAGCGTAACCTGGGCGCCGTTTTTTGCCGCCGCCAGGGCCGCGGAACAGCCCGCCCAGCCCGCGCCCACCACGATAAGGCTTTCTGTCATCCCTTTCTCCTTATTGACGAAGCAGTTACGGTGTTACACGATCGTGTTCCAGCCCCTTGTGTCGGGGATTGCCCCGTATTGGGTGCCCTTGAGGATATGCTGGAGATGGGAGCCCAGTTCACCGGGCTTGCGGTCGTTGAACACCCGCTCCTTGCCCTCGTGGGTGATGCTCTCGATTGTGGTGATTCCCGCGGCGGTCCCCGTTACGAAGCACTCGATTCCGTTGGCCATGACCTCGTCGATGGGGACGGGCCGCTCCTCCACCCTTACGCCCTCGGCTTTTGCCAGCTCTATCGTGGACAGCCTGGTGATGCCCGGCAGGATGGTGTCCCCCAGCTCCGGGGTGACCAGGGTTTTGTCCTTGAGCACAAAGAAGATGTTGCAGGACGACCCCTCTTGCAGGAACCGGTGTTCCACCGCGTCAAGGTAGACCACCTCCATGTACCCCGCGTCCTCGGCCTCTTTTTTTGCCAGGGCGGAAATCACGTAGTTCGATGCAACCTTGATGTTCCCCGTGCCGTAGGGGTTTGCCCGGATCCGCTTCGTGGTGATCGCCTTGGTGTTGCCCCCCTTGAAGTAGGTTGACACGGTGGTGCCGCAGATGACCACATAGGGCGCAACCCCGATGCCCACCCCGATGGTGGCCTCGCTGTTCATGAAGGGGCGGATGTACACGGCGCTCGCCGTGGCGAAGCTGTCCTTTTCCCAGGCGCTGTCGTAGGGGGGCACGTAGCCCAGGGGCGCGTTTTTGCGGATGAACTCAACGCAGTTTTCCACGAATTTTTTCTCCGGGAAGGGGGGAGTGTAGAGCCCGCGCATACTGTTGGCGAACCGGGCCGCGTTTTTTTCCGGCCTGAAGATGCTTATCTTCCCGTCCTTGTGGGAGAAAGCCTTGAGTCCCTCAAAACAGCCGTACCCGTACTGGCTGGTGTACGACACCGCCGGCAGCCCCAGGGCGTTGCGGTTTTCGTAGACCGCGGCCTGCTTGTCCTCGCCCATTTTCTGCAATTCCTCGTAGGGAATGCGGTCGCTTTCTATCCATTTTTCCGACCATGATTTGGTTTCCGGGTTGTACCGGGCACAGTAGGAAATGGGAAACATTGCCAGTTTAAAAGCCATAACAGCCTCCTGATTTTCTGATGATATGATAGCCCGGCTGGTTCCGGGCCGCCGCTATCGTAGAACAAATTACAAACTTTGTAAAGCGGTCCTGCCGGTCAGGCAGGAATTGATTTGACCCGGCGGCCCCCTCCCGGTATACTGTTCCCATGCCGTTGATTCACACCCAATGCCGGGCCCTCATCTCCGGGGCCCTCCACGAGCTTTTTCCCCAGGTCAGCCCGGAGCAGATTGCGGAGGCGCTGATTCTGGAGACTCCGCCCTCTCCGGACATGGGGGACATCGGTGTTCCCATGTTCCCCCTGGCAAAGCTCTGCCGCACGGCCCCGCCGGTCATCGCGGCAAAGGCGGCGGAGTCCCTCGCGGAAAACCCGGCGGCCCGGGACACGGGGGAATTCTTCTGCCAGGGGCCCTACCTGAACCTGCGTCTCAACCGGCCCAGGGCAGCCTACGGGATCCTGCACACGATTCAAACCCAGGGGGACCGGTACGGCTCCCTTGGGGACGACGGAGCGCCCCCCCTCAAGGGCCGGCGGGTCATGGTGGAATTTTCAGGCCCCAACACGAACAAGCCCCTCCACCTGGGCCATCTGCGGAACGACGCCATCGGGGAGAGCGTATCCCGGATCCTCGCCTGCGCCGGGGCTGAGGTGCGCAAGGTGAACATCATCAACAACCGGGGAGTCCACATCTGCAAGACCATGCTGGCCTACCAAAAATTCCACGAGCAAAGGGGCGACACTCCGGCGAGTCTGGGCGTCAAGAGCGACCGGTTCGTGGGGGACTGCTATGTCGAATACAACGGCTACGCCCAGGACCACCCGGAGGCGGAAGCGGAGGCCCAGAATCTCCTGGTCCTGTGGGAACAGGGGGATCCCGCGGTGCGGAAACTCTGGGACCAGATGAACCGCTGGGCCACGGAGGGCATCTTCGAGACCTACCGCCGCACCGGCGTGTCCTTCGACGCCTTCTACTATGAGAGCGACACCTACCTCAAGGGCAGGGACGAGGTGCTCAAGGGCCTGCACGGGGGCGTCTTCTACCGGGAGGCCGACGGCTCCGTGTGGGTCAACCTGGAGGAGATAGGCCTCGACAAAAAGGTCCTCCTCCGCAAGGACGGCACGGCCCTCTACATCACCCAGGACCTGGGGACAGCGGTCTTCAGGCACGATGACTGGCCCTTCGACCGGCTCGTCTACGTGGTAGGGAGCGAACAGCAGTATCACTTCAAGGTGCTCTTTTATTGCCTCAAAAAACTCGGATACCCCTGGGCGCACAACCTCTATCACCTCTCCTACGGCATGGTGAATCTCCCCGAGGGCAAGATGAAGAGCCGGGAGGGCACGGTGGTTGACGGGGACGACCTCCTTGACAGCCTGAAGGCCCTTGCCCTGGAGGAAATCCGGGAGAAGGGGCGGGAAGACGCCCTGGGCGACCCTGACGCCGTGGCCGAGGCCGTGGCCCTGGGGGCCCTCCACTACTTCCTGCTCCAGCAGTCCCCCGCAAAGGACATGCTCTTCGATCCCAGGGAGTCCCTCTCCTTCACGGGGAACACCGGCCCCTACCTGCAATACATGGGCGCCCGGCTCTCGTCCATCCTAAAGAAGGCCGCCGAATCCGGCGTGGTATCGGACCCGTCCCCGGAAGCCGCGGCCCTCCTCCTTCGGGACGAAGAATGGGCGCTGATTAAGCTCCTGGGGGATTTTCCGGCGGTCATCCTCAGGGCAGCGGAAGCCCTGGACCCGTCCCTCCTGGCGGGCCATGTGTACGAGACGGCAAAAGCTTTCGGCAGATTCTACCACGAGTGCCCCATCGTGGGCGCGGAGAGCGCGGCCCTTGCGGGAAGCCGCCTGCACCTTGCGATCTGCACCCTTACGGTGCTCAGGAAGGGCATGGGCCTGCTCCTGGCGCCCTTTTTGGAGTCCATGTAGGCCTACTTTCCGTTTATTGCCCGCACACAGAGCACCCCGTTGATGCCCCTGATTGCCCCCAGAGTCTCCCCGGACACGGGACTGTCCAGGTCGATGATGTTGTAGGCCAGGCCGTCCCGCTTCTGGTTGACCATGGCGGAGATGTTGATGCTGTTGGATGCCAGGACGGTGGTGATTTGGCCCACCATGTTGGGCACGTTCTTGTTGGCGATGCAGAGCCGCATTCCCCCCTCGGGGATCGGCCCCTCCAGGCGGCAGGTGGGAAAATTCACCGAATTGACGATCGTGCCGCGCTCCAGGAAATTTTTGAGCTGCCTGGCGGCCATGCGGGCGCAGTTCTCCTCAGCCTCCGGGGTGGACGCCCCCAGGTGGGGCAGGCAAATCACCCTGGGGTTGCCGAGGAGCTCCTCCGAGGCGAAGTCCGTGACGAAGCAGGCGATTTTTCCGCTTTCAAGACCCTTGAGGACATCGGCGTTCACCACGAGGCCCCCCCTGGCCAGGTTCACGAGGCGCACGTTTTTCTTCATGGCGCTGATTTTGTCCGCGTTGATGAAGCCCTTGGTCTCGTTTGTTTGGGGGATGTGGATGCTGATGTAGTCCGACCGGGAAAGGAGGTCCCCCAGGCCATCCGCCTGGACGATGCTGCTGTTCAGGTGCCAGGCCCCCTGCACGGAGATGAACGGATCGTACCCGATGACCCTCATGCCCAGGTCTATGGCGGCGTTGGCAAGGAGGGCCCCCACCGCGCCCAGTCCGATGACTCCCAGGGTCTTCCCGGTGATTTCCGGCCCCACGAACCGGCCCTTGCCCTTTTCCGCAAGTTCCGGGATTTCGTTCCCCTTGCCCGCAAGGGTCTGGGCCCACGAGGCCGCTTCAATCACGTTCCTGCTCGAAAGGAGGATGGCCAGGAGGGCCATTTCCTTTACGGCGTTGGCGTTTGCCCCGGGGGTGTTGAACACCACCACCCCCTGGTCGGTCATCCTGGGCACGGGGATGTTGTTCGTGCCCGCCCCGGCCCTGGCGATCGCCTTGACCGTGCCGGGCACCTCCAGGCTGTGCATGTCCGCGGAGCGCAGGATGATCGCGTCCGGGTTGGGAATCTCCGAGGCGATTTCGTACCCGTCCCTGGGGAACTCGGCGATGCCTTCGGGGGAAATCTTGTTGAGGGTCTGAATTTTGTACATGGCGTTCTCCTTGGGGCCCTAGGCGTGACGTTTGGCGAAGGCGTCCATAAAATTGACGAGGGCCTCTACGCCGTCAATCCCCATGGCGTTGTAGAGGGACGCCCTCATGCCGCCGACCAGCCGATGCCCCCCCAGGTTCACCAGGCCGGCCTTTGCTGCTTCCGACACGAAAGCTTTGTTCAGGGCGTCGGCCTTCTGGGGGTCCTTCTCCCTGGTGACGAAGGGGACATTC
>JAISTZ010000135.1 GCA_031272345.1 Spirochaetaceae bacterium
TAGCGGTAGAGGAGGAGCCGTTCCTCCAGGTTGAGGATTTCGTCGTTCAACACGCTGTAGGGCATGTCCGCGAAAAACGCCGCCAGAGTCTCCCCCGTGCATGAGGGGATGTGGGTGACCGCCGCCAGAATCGATTCGTCGAAGGGGGAGAGGAGCGCCAGGATGGTCTCCTTGTGTTCGTCCTTCTGGAGAAAAATCCCCAGGTCTTCGATCAGCTTCTGCTTGCTGTAGGGCGTCTTGATTTCGCCCAGGTGCATCCGCACGAGGTCGTAGAAAATCTGATCCGGCAGCGCCGTAATCACTTCCCGCCATTTGATGATCTTTTGCACCCTGTCGCTCGGTGTTTTCATAATACCCCCGGTATCAAGGACGTCCCGAAAAACTCACCTAGGGTTTTCCGCGGCGCCCGGCAATTCCCGTACGGGAACTGCCTTGTGGTTCTCCCCTGCCGCCCTTTCGCTCCCCCAGGGGATCTCGTCGATTTCGTAGAGGGAGGATTCATCGCGGTAGCGGATGAGTCTATAATCATATCCTTGTTCCACAAGGAATTTTTGCCTGTTTGCGCTGAAGTCTTCTTCCACCGTGTTCCGCGTTACGAGGGAAAAAAACCGCGAAATCCGCTCCTTTGGGCGGAGAATCCGACCCAGCCGCTGGGCCTCCTCCTGGCGGCTGCCGAAGGTGCCGGAAACCTGAATCGCCATGGAGGCGTCCGGCAGGTCGATGGCGAAGTTCGCCACCTTGGACACGATAAGCACCCGAATCTCCCCGCTCCGAAATTTGCCGTAGAGCACGTCCCGCTCGGCGGTGGAGGTCTTGCCCGTGATAATCGGCGCGCCCAGGAGGGCCTGTATCTTGACGAGCTGGTCGATGTACTGGCCTATCACCAGGATCTTGTCTCCATAATACCGTTCTACGAGGAGTTTTACAACCGGCAGCTTCCGGGGATTTTCGCTCCCGAGCCGGTGTTTGCCCCTGGGACCCGCCACGGCGTAGTCGATTTCCAGGGCAGGGTCAAGGTCGAGGCGCAGCTCGATGCACTGGGCGCTGGAAATCCATCCGGTCTGTTCGAGTTCCTTCCAGGGCACGTCGCAGCGCTTGGGGCCCACCAGGGAGAACACCATGCCCTCGAGCCCGTCCTCCCGCACCAGGGTCGCCGTGAGCCCGGCCCGGCGGATGCTCTGCAACTCCGCCGCCACCCGGAACACCGGGGCAGGGAGCAGGTGCACCTCGTCGTAGATGATGAGTCCCCAGGGGCGGGCCCTGAAGACCTCGAAATGGGGGAAGGGGCCCGTTTTGTGCTGCCTCCAGGTGAGGATCTGGTAGGTGGCTATGGTGACCGCGTTGATTTCTTTTTTTTCCCCCGTGTATTCGGAGATCTGGTCCGCCGTAAGGGTGGTTTTGTCCAGGAGCTCCGCAATCCACTGGTGCACCGCCGAGATGTTCGTGGTGACGATGAGGGTGGCCGTGCCGAGCATCTCCATGATCGCCATGCCCACGATGGTCTTTCCGGCCCCGCAGGGGAGCACGATCGTGCCGAACCCCGTGCCGGGGCCCCTGTCCCCCACAAGGGACCGGGCGGCCTGCATCTGGTATGACCGCACCCGGAGGGGCTTCCCCGCGGCGGTCTCCGGGCGCAGGTGAATCTCAAGGGGCTCCCCGTCCCTGAGGGGCACCTCGTCCTTTACCGGATACCCCATGCCCAGGAGGGCCTGCTTGATGGTGCCCCGGTCCGTGAGGAGCAGGGTGAAGCAATTTTTTTTTTCGTCCTCCCCCAGGGTGATTCCGAAGGTGTCCTCCGGGGGCGCGTAGCGGGTTGGGGCAAGGTATTTCCTGAGCCCCTGGGCCGCAAGGATTTCCCGGTAGACCCTGGCGCTTGGGGTTACGAGGTAGAGCCTGGGCTCCGGTTCCGGCGTTTCCCCGTCCTCCCCCGGTTCGGGCATGGTTGGGGGGGCGCTCACCAGGCGGAGGAGGCCGAATTTCTGCATGGTCTCGTCCAGCCACTGGGACACCGAGGGGGGCACCGGGTAGCGGGCGTATTTTGTGAGTGTTTCCCGCACCGCCGGGATGGTGAGCCCCGCGCTCGCCGCGTTCCACAGGGAAAGGGGGGTGAGCTGGTACGTGTGAAGGTGCTCCGGGGAGCTCTCCAGCTCCGCAAAGGGGATGAGGGCGCTCCTGCATTCCTCCGCAAGGGGGGCGTGTACGTCAAGGAGGAGGGTTCTGTTGCTCTGCACGATTAAGGGCAGGGAGGTTCCGTCCGGCATATACATAGTATACGGAAAACCCGGTTTTTTTCAACCGGTTTTTTTTGACACGATGTGTATCCTGCCGGTGCGCTTGGGGGGAGCGGGCTTTTCCTGCCTGTCCTGCTCCGGGGGGCGGGCAACCCTGGAGTAGAATTTCTCCCCCCCCGCGCCGGATTCGGGGCCGGATTTTGCGGGGAAGGGTCTCCGGGACTTTTTCCGCTCCCTCCTGTCCTGGTCGATAAACGAGAGGGATTCGTCCATGCCCCTGAAGAATTGCTGCATATCGTCCGCAAAGACAACGATGTCCCGGCGCTCAAAGTCTTCACCACTGCGGCTCTTGCTCTCGACAATCTGCAAAAAAACGTCGCCCGTCCGGTTTTCTTTTACGTTAAAAAAATACGACCGGTTCTCTAAAATTACCTTTGTGGTAAACAACTCGCCACGCATATCACCCATCCTTATAACTTGTAATGACGATAGTATAGCACAGAAAAAGGGAATTGGCAAGTGCGCCCGCGGGTCCCTCCCGATTCGCGCGAATCACCGGGCATACGCTCTTTTAACGATGCTTACTGCTTGTGCCGCCTGTCCAGCTCGTCGAGCACGTCCCGGTAGGCGACCCCTTCGCGGTTCATAAGCACGGTCATAAAATAGAGGAGGTCCGCACATTCCCAGATCACCTCGGAGGGGCCCGCCGCTTCGGTGAGCTCCTCCGCCTCTTCCAGGATTTTTTCCCGCACCCGCTGGGCGTCCAGGGTGGCCGTGTAGGACCCCGGGGCGGGGTTTGCGAACCGGCCCTCCACGATGTTCCACAGCCGCTCCAGGGACGACTCCTCGGCGGCCTCCGAGGAAAAGCAGGACCAGCTCCCGGTGTGGCACACGGGCCCCTGGGGGACCACCGTGGCAAGGACCGTGTCCCTGTCGCAGTCCGCCCGGAGCCGGAGCAGCCGCAGGAAATTGCCCGAAGTCTCGCCCTTGGTCCACAGGCGGTTCCGGGTGCGGCTCCAGAAGGTCAACCTGCCCGAGGCAAAGGTCGCGCGGATGGCGTCCTTGTTGGCAAAGCCCAGCATGAGGACCTCCCCGGCGGGACTCTGGGCGATCACCGGAATCAGGGGGGACTTCTGCCAGTCGAGGCACTCCGCAAAGCAGTCCGCCAGATTCACCGCCCCCGTGTAGAGGGCCATGCCGAGCTGCGCGTCCACCCCAATCCGGGCCAGGGCTGCAACCTCTTCCAGGGTGGAGACCCCACCGGCGGCGACCAGCCGCGTGGACACGCCCTCCCGGAGGCGCTTTACCGCGTCCATGTCCGTGCCCCCCATGCAGCCCTCTTTTTCCACGCACGTAAAAAGCAGCTCCGAGCAGTATTTTTCCGCGGCCCTGGCCCCCGCGATGAGGGGGACGCCGCTCGTCTTTGTCCAGCCGTTTACAGCGATGTTCCCGTTGATGGCGTCGACCGAGATGATGATCCGCTCCCTGCCGACGGCGGCCCCCAGGGCCTCAAGGAATTCCACGTTCAGGGGCACGGGGCCGGAATCATCGCCCCCAGACGGGCCGCTTGTCGGAGCTCCCTCTGCCGCCTTGAACGCCGCTGACCCCACGATGACCTTTTCCGCACCCAGGGACACCAGCTCTTTTGCCGTCTTTACGTCCCTGACGCCGCCCCCAACCCGCACGTTGCCCCGGCGGAGGAGGCCTTTGAGGATGTCCGTGTTCGCCGTCTTGCCCGAAGCGTCCCTGGCGCCCAGGGCCGCGTCCAGGTCGATTACCGCCACCTCGCCATATTTGTTGAACTCCGCAATCAGGGCTTCCGGGTCGTCCCGTTCCAGCATCAGGTCCCGGCCGTTCTTTAACTGCACCACCCTGCCGCCCTTGAGGTCGATGGACGCAATCACCATGACGAGCGCCGCCTCTGCCTGCCCCTGGCGATGAGCACAAGCCTGACAAGGTTCGCCAGGGCAAGAATCGCCGACGCCACGTAGGTGAGGGCGGCGGCGGTGAGCACCTTCCGCACCCCCTTGAGTTCGTCCTGATTCAGCGCGCCCGAGGACCGGAGGATTGCCAGGGCCCTGCGGGAGGCGTCGATTTCTACCGGCAGGGTGACGAAATAGAAGAGCACCGCCGCGGCAAAGAGGATGATTCCAACCTTGGTGAGCAGGCTGATGGAAGCGAAGATTCCGATGATCACCAGAATCGGCCCCGCCTGGGACCCGATGTTCGCCGCGGGCACCAGGGCGCTCCGCAGCACCAGGGGGCCGTATTTCTGGGCGTCCTGGATGGCGTGGCCCGTCTCGTGGGCCGCCACGCCGATGGCCGCAATGGACGTGCGCCGGTACACGGGCTCCGAAAGCCTGAGCACCTTGGAGGAGGGGTCGTAGTGGTCCGTGAGCTTCCCCCCCACCCCCTCGATCGACACGTTCCCGATGTGATTGAGCCGCAGGAGGGTCTCGGCGGCCTGTTCCCCTGACATCCCCCTCTGGCTTTGGATTTTTGAGTACCTGTTGAAGGTCAAACTCACTTTAATCTGCGCCCACAGGGAAAGCAGGACCGCGGGCAGCACGAGAATTACATAGTAATAATCAAAATACATGGGAGCTCCTCTGATATGCCGGACCAGGTTCATCCCGGACAGGCCCTTGCATTGTACGGGAAAGCGCCCGTGGAGTCAATGCGCCCCTTGATGTCCGGCCCCTTATTCCCTATAATGCACCTATGAACACTGCACCTTGCCGGGCGGCTCCGTCATGAGAATTTCATCCAAGGGCCGGTATTCCCTCGAGGCCCTGCTGTATCTGGCGCTCCTTCCGGAGGGAGCCTTTGCGAGCACCAGGGAGATTTCCGAAAAAACAGAGGTCTCCGAGCGCTACCTTGAGCAACTGTTCATCCCCCTGCGGCAGAAGGGGCTCATCGCCGCCCTGCGGGGGTCCCGGGGGGGCTATTACCTGGACAAAAGGCCCGACGCCATCACCGTGGGGGACATTCTCAGGACCGTGGAGGTCTCCCTGGACCTGGTGGTGTGCATGGCGGCCCTGGACTGCCCCCGAAAGAATCAGTGTGAAACCAGGGGCACCTGGAGCGCCCTCTACAGGGGAATCAACTCCTTTGTGGATTCCGTCACCCTGGGTGACCTGGCCCGGGCCTACAACGCCGTTGACACCCCGGAGTACACGATATGAAGATTTCCACCAGGGGCAGGTACGGGATGCGGGTCCTGATCGACCTGGCCGAGCACGCCAACGAGAGCCACGTCACCCTGGCGAGCATCGCCGAGCGGGAGGGGATTTCCCTGCGCTACCTGGAGCAGGTGGTGGTGATCATGCGCCGGGCGGGGTTCATCCAGTCCGTCAAGGGCGCTTCCGGGGGCTACAGGCTCGCCAGGGACCCCAGGGAGATTATCGTGGGGGACGTGCTCCGCGCCCTGGAGGGGGACATGCTGGTGGTAGACCCTCCCGCGCCCGCGGACAGGGGCAACAGGCTCAAACGGTGCCTCATCAACACCGTCTACGAGCCCCTGAATCGCCTGATAGCGGCGATTATCGACAACCAGACCCTGGAATCCCTGGTGGGCACAAAAGATTCTGAAGAACTTATGTATTTTATTTGACTTTTTGTAACTTTTGTGATATACTTGGGTTTAACAAGTGATTGCAAGAGCAACAACAATCACCGCAGTTTCTTCAGAGTGCTGTTGCTTAAACACATTCTGATTTTCTGCATCCTCCTCTCCTTTTTGGACGGGCTGCAAAGTTTTTGCAGCCCGTTCTTTTTTTTAAACCGCAGCCAGATAGGGTCGCCCCGCACAGGCGGCGCATGTCAATATGTGTCCGCAGTCATGGCGCTGAAGTCCTGTATCACTTTTTCAAGGCGCGAGAGTTCCCGGGTGAGCATTTTTTCGTAGTCAAGCCTGCCGCTCCCGATTCGCGCGCTTTCGTCTTCCCAGGCCTGAATGCCGGTGAGGAAAAGAAAACGGAATCGCCCCACATTCGCCTTTTCGCTCCACTTCTTGGCCTCTTCCCAGTAGTAGAGTCCCGCCCGGTAGCATGATTCGGCTTTCG
>JAISTZ010000010.1 GCA_031272345.1 Spirochaetaceae bacterium
CTGCTCGTCCGTCAGGGACATGAAATATTTAGCCATCTCTTTAAACCATAGCAATTTGTCATCACTGATGTTGTCAAGGTTGGATTTGGCAAATCCGTCATAAAAGATAATCCGCTCCCCGCTTTTGAAAAAGAGCAACACCCGATACCCGCCGCGTTTGCCGCCGCCCTGCCGGGCAACACGCTGTTTGTACACATAGCCGCCAAAGTTTGCGTCAATTCTCCCTGCCTCCAATTCAGCAATAACGTTCAAAAGATCGTCATCGCGTATATGCGCTTTGCGGGCAAACCGGACGAAGGACTTATCCTTGAAGCGTCTCATCATGGAATAATACCGTAAAACCGTCGGCTTGTCAAGTTATCGAAAAGGAAGAAAAATCAGCTCCATCACCCGCTCCCCAGGGCGTCCAGGATGTCCTCTTCCAGGGGGGCGAGCTCCGGGGGAAGACGCACGTAGGTGTCCGCCATGGATCGGGGGGCGGCGCGGCTCCGGGGTACGGGGATGTCCCTGGCGATGGAGAGGGGCTCCCCGGTGAGCGCCAGAATCCGGTCCGCCAGGCAGAGGGCCTCCCGCACGTCGTGGGTCACCAGGAGGGCCGTGCGGGGTTCCTGGGCAAGGAGCGAGCGGGTCAGGTCCATGAGGGCGAGCTTGAGGGGCAGGTCCTGGGAGTTGAATGCCTCGTCCATGAGGAGGACCGGGGCGGGGTAGCAGAACGCCCGCGCCAGGGCGGTCCGCTGGCGTTCACCCCCGGAGAGCTCCGTCGGGAAGGCGTTTTCCCGGCCCGAAAGCCCTGTTTTTTCCAGAAAGGCCAGGGCCCTGGGGATGGCGCCGGGGCGCGCCGCCGGGAGGGCGACGTTTTGGAGGACCGTACGCCAGGGGAGGAGCTGCCCGTCCTGAAAGAGATAGGACACCCCCCCGGGGGCGTCTCCCTGTCCTTCAGCGCCCCGCAGGATCGTCCCCCCGTCCGGGGTAAGGATGCCCGCAACGCAGTCCAGGAGGGTCGTCTTCCCCCTGCCCGATGCGGCAAGAATCGCCGTCACACTGCCCCCGGCAAAATCCACGGAAAAGTCCCTGAAGAGCTCCCGCCCACCGCGCCGGACACGGAGTCCCTTCACCCTGAGGGGGACTCCTTCGGTCACCCTGGAGTCACCCTGGGCCGGGAAATCCCTCCCTGTCCCCGCGGCCCTGGGGCCGCCGGCTTTTTTGGCCCTGAAGAGGCATCCCTGGGGCAGGGAGAGGACCCCCTCCAGGACGAAGCACAGGACGACCAGGGTGACCGTGACGGCGAAGACCCCGGCGGTTTCCAGGCGGACCTTCTGGCTGTAGAGGAGGGTCCCCGCGCCGTAGTCCGGCAGGGTGAGCACCTCCCCAGCGGCCACGACCTTCCAGCAGAGCCCGAAGGACGACCGCAGGCCCCCGAGGAAATTCGGTGTGCACGAGGGGACGTACACGTGCCGGAGGAGGCGGAGCCGGGAGAAGCCGTAGGCCCCCATGGCGTCGACCAGCCGGCGGGGGGTGTTTCTGATTCCGGCGGCGACGGCGTCGGTCATCACCGGGAGGGCCATGAGGGCCGCGATGAACAGGGGGAGCAGGTTCGACCCCAGCCAGAACACCGCCAGGAGGATGATCGACACCACCGGGACCGCCCGGATCACCGTGAGGGGGAAGGCCGTGAAGGAGCGGAAGCCCGGGCTGAGACCGGCCCCCAGGCCCAGGCAGGTTCCCAGGACCAGGGTGACCGCCGACGCGCCCAGGGCCCGGAGGCAGCTCGCCCCCAGGTGGCGGAGGAACAGGGGACTCCCCCCGTGCCGGAGGAACCACCGGGCCACCGCTTCCGGGGAGGGGAGGATGAGGGGGGAGCCGATTGCCCGGGAGGCGAGCTCCCAGGCAAGGAGGAACACGAGGATTGACAGGGGGACCGTCAAGCGCGGGGGGGCCTTCATGGGAGGGGATTCACCGGGCCGGGTCATTCAAAGTAGAAGCCCCTGTCCGGCAGGGCCCCACCGACGGAGTCGACGTCGCTGTCCAGGAAGATCCCCAGGAGGGCCTCCACCGAGGGCATGGCGTCAACCGCGCCGGTGTATACGAAGGCCGACGAGGGAATCGCCCTGGCCGCGGCGGCCCCCTGGGGGGTGTGTTTTTCTGCCAGCTCCCCGGCTTCTTCGGGGTGGGCGTTGGTCCACGCGATTGCGTCTTTGAGGGCGTCCAGGAAGAGGCGCACGGTTTTGGGATATTTTTTTACCCGCCGGGAGATGACCACGAGGGCCGTCATGGGGTAGACCGCCTGGGGGTCCCCCTGGGCCAGGGCGAATTCCTTCTGGAAGTCGATGGCCCGGCAGAACGCCGGGTCCCTGGAGATGACCGCCGTGCTGAAGGGCTCGGGCAACACCGCGTAGCCGATCCTGCCCGAAAGGAGCGCCTGGGGGATTTCCGCGGGAGGTATGGAATAGTCCAGGGTGACTTCACCCTCCGCAAGTCCCGCCTCTTTAAGGAGATAGCGGAAGACGTAGTCCGGGGTGGCCCCCTGGCCCGCGACGTGGACCCGCTTCCCCCTAAGGGAACCCAGGGAGGTGACCCTCCGGTCTTTGGTGACCAGGGAGACCATGCCGTTCCCCATGATCGCCCCCAGGACAACCGCCCCCTTGCTGGCCCCGTAGGTCTTGGCCGCCAGGTTGATGGGGAGGACCCCCACGTCGATTTCGCCCTTGAGCATCTTGGGCAAAAGGATGTCCGGCCCGGCCTCGACCTCGAAGGCCGTCTTCATCCCGTCCAGCACGGGAGGGTGCTCGAAGAGGTAGGCCATGGGGATGGCGCTCGGCCCGTTCAGGGCCGCCACCCGCAGGACAAGGTCGTCGTCCGCCTCCGGAGGCGGGGCCTTGCCGCCCTTTGCCCACAGGGGAAGCACAAGGAGACCGCACACAACCAGCGCCCACAACAGCCGTTTCATTCCGCGCCTCCGCCTATTTCGCCAAAGCCGCAACGGTGAGCATGAAGTCCCCCAGGGTGGAGCCGAATTCCGGGGCCCCCTCCATGATGATTTTGCCGTTGCAGCTCGCCTCGAAGAGGTCGTCGATCTGGAGGAGGGTGCCCAGGGCGGCGTCCACGTCCCGGAAGGCCAGGCAGAAGAAGGGCAGCGCCCGGGTGTAGCGGCCCCGGCAGGCCTTGGACTTGCCCGCCTTTACCCGGATGTAGGCCGCCAGAAGGTCGTTCCCGATGACCCGGAAGGCGTAGACCCTGTCCGGGCTCGCGGCGGCCCACTTGCGCACCCCCGGCTCCCCGGCCTTGTTCAACTGGCTGATGCCGTTTGCCAGGAGGTAGAAATACAGTTTGACCAGGAGCTCCTTGTCCGCCTGCTTTGCGGGGGGCTTCTTTGCCCCCAGGAGGCTTGAGAGCTTGAGGAGGGCCCTCATCGTGGGGATGAAGAGGGGCGAAAAGACCCCGCTGATTTTGGGCAGGGCGGTGAGGTCGTTCTTGAAAAAGGCGTTCAGCCTGGGGATGCTCGAAAACCGCAGTTCCACGTCGGGTTTTTGCTCACTTGGGCCCAGGGTGACGGAGAGGACGCCGCCGGTCACCACGAAGTGAGTCCCCACCAGACCCGCCTCGTCCTCGGCGGAAATCTGAATCACCCCGTTCTTGCCTGCAAAGGCCGCCGCAAGGGAGGGCACGTCGTTCACCAGCACCCGCACCAGGGGGACCGCGGCGTTCAAAAAGATTCTGTTTGCGTATAAGTCTTGCTCGGTTACCATAGTTTCTCCTTATGCCGCGCCGCTCAGACCTCGTCGGTCCAGTCGTCGTCTTCCTCGAAGTCCCGGCCCATGATTTCCTGCACCCCCGCGATGATGCCGTTGGTGTCGATACCGTAGATCGCCATGAGGTCCTCGTGGAGGCCGATCTTGGCGAACACGTCCGGGACGCCCAGGCGCTTGAAGGCGCAGCCCTTGCCGCTCCCGGCGATGACCTCGGCCACCGCGCTCCCCAGGCCGCCGATGACGCTGTGGTCCTCCACGGTGATGATGCGCCGGGTCTCGCCCACGGCCTTGAGCACCGCTTCTTCGTCCAGGGGCTTTATGGTGTGCATGTCCAGCACCCGCACCTTCACCTCGTTCTCCAGCAGCTTTGACGCCTGAACCGCCTCGTTCACGCAGGACCCGCAGGCAATCACCGTGATGTCCGTGCCGGGCCGCAGCTCCACGGCCTTGCCCAGGGTGAACCCGTAGTCGTCCCGGTCGTAGACCCGCTGGTCGAACCCCCGGTTGATGCGGATGTAGAAGGGCCCCGGAGTCTCGTAGGCGCAGCGGATGGCGTTTGCGGTCTCAACCCCGTCCGCGGGCACGATAACCCGCAGGTTCGCCATGGTGCGCATGATGCCCACGTCCTCGGTGCTGTGGTGGGTGCTCCCGGCCTGGCCGAAGGACAAGCCCGCGTGGGTGCCCAGCATTTTGACGTTGACGTTCTGGTAGCACACATCCGTGTGCACCTGGTCCAGGGCCCGGGCGGAGTTGAAGATCCCGAAGGTCGACGTGAAGGCCACGAATCCGCCCTTGGCAAGCCCCGCGGCGATGCCGATCATGTTCTGCTCGGCGATGCCCACGTTGAAGAACCGCTCCGGGAATTTCTCCCCGAACGCGCCGATTTTTGTGGACGACGCCAGGTCCGCGGTGAGGGCCACGATGTCCCTGTGCCGCTCCGCCAGATCGCAGAGCACTTCCCCGTAAATGGCGGTGGAAGAAAGTTTTGTGGTATCAGTTACCGTGTACGAAAGGGCCATCAGCGTACCTCCTGCAATCGCTTTGCCAGGTGCGCGTCCAGGCTTTTTTCCGCCTGGGCCACCTTGGGGTCGTCAAGGGCGCCGTAGTGCCAGTGACGGTTGTTTTCCATGAAGTCGATCCCGCAGCCCTTGACGGTCTCCAGGATGATGCACGTGGGCTTGCCCGGCCCGGCGTTGAAGGCGTCAATCGCCCCGCCGATCGCGGCGTCGAGCTCGTCGAACCGGTGGCCGTTGATTTTTTTTGTGGTGAATCCGAAGGAGCGCCACTTGTCTTCGAGCGGCTCGATGCCCATCACCTCTTCCACCGCGCCGTCCATCATGAAACGGTTGTGGTCGACAAGGGTGATGACCCCGGTGAGCTTGTACTGGGCGACGGCCATGGCCGCCTCCCAGACGGACCCCTCGTTGCACTCGCCGTCACCCAGGAGGCAGAAGACCCGGTAGTTCCGGCCCGAAAGCCGCGACGCCAGGCCCAGCCCCGCCGCTAGGGAGAGGCCGTGCCCCAGGGAGCCCGTGGAGCAGTCGACCCCGGGCACCTTGGTGCTGTCCAGGTGAATCCCGAAGGAAGAACCCGTGAGGTTGAAGTCCTTGATGAGGTCTATGCTGAAATAGCCCTTGTCCGCCAGGATGGGCGCGTGGGCCACGCCGATGTGGCCCTTGGAGATGATCATCCTGTCCCGGTCTTCCCAATCGGGCCGGGCCGGGTCGATCTTTAAATACTTGTGATAGAGAATCGTGAGCGCGTCCAGGGCGCTCAGGGACCCCCCGATGTGCCCGCTGTGGGCCCAGACCACGGTTTTGAGGCAGAGTCTGCGGAGCCTGTCGGCGGTTTCCTCCAGCTTGCGCCATTCGTCCAAAGAAAGCGGCATAATAACCTCCGGGAAAGAAAAGATATTCTAATTATAACACGGTTCCGGCGTTACGTAAAGAAAATTTGCGCAGAATCGCCGAGGGGGCCCGGGGCGGGGGCCGGCGGCCCCGCCCCGCACCAACCTCA
>JAISTZ010000030.1 GCA_031272345.1 Spirochaetaceae bacterium
ATCCCCATCCTCTACCTCACCAAGCTCCATTGGATGCGCCTTGGGGTGAAGGGCGCCAGGGTCTGCCTCAAAAGGGAACTCCGCAGGGTGGAGCCGGGGCTTTCCGAGGGCATCGCGGCGGCCCTCTTCTTTCCCACCTGCGGTTCCGTGTGCCCCTTCAATTTGACCATCGCCTTTGCGGAAAACGCCGTGCAGAACGGCGCCCGGATTAGTTTGGACACCATGGTCCTGGGCATGGAGACCCAGGGGGGGCGCATCGTCTCCGTGCGGACCAACCGGGGCACGGTCCGCCCCAGGGCCGTGGTGAACGCCGCCGGAGTCTTCAGCGACGAAATCGCCCGCATGGCCGGGGACCAGTTCTTCAGCATCCACCCCAGGCGGGGCACCAACGCGATCCTTGATAAAAAAATTTCTCCCCGGCTCGTGCGCACCATCGCCAGCAGCCTGGGGGACCGGGCCAGGGAGAGCCACTCCAAGGGGGGGGGCCTCGTCATGACGGCCCACGGGAATCTCCTGGTGGGCCCCGACGCGGTCGAGACCTTTGAGCGGGAAAACTACGCCACATCCAGGGATTCCATCAGGGCCTCCTTCGCAAAATTCGCCCATACCAGCCCGGCATTGAAGGAGGGCCAGATCATCGCGTACTTTACCGGAGTGCGGGCCCCCACCTACGAGGAGGACTTCGTGGTGCAAAAGGGGCGGCGGGTCAGGAACATCGTGCACCTGGCGGGGATTCAGTCCCCGGGACTCACCGCGGCGCCGGCGATCGCCCTTGACGGGGCCCGGTTCGCGGCGGAAATCCTGGAGGAGGCCGGGGAAAAGCTCCTCCCCAACGACAGCTTCAACCCCGTGCGCCCTCCCATACCCAGACCCTCCGCCATGGGAGACGGCGAGCGGGCGGCCCTGATAGGGCGGAATCCCGACTACGGGGTCATCCTCTGCCGGTGCGAAGAGGTGAGCAAGGGCGAAATCCTGGAGGCCCTCAGGCGGCCCGTGCCCTGCGACACCCTGGACGGGGTAAAACGCCGGGTGCGCCCCGGTTCGGGCAGGTGTCAGGGGGGCTTCTGCGGCCCCCTGGTCCTCGGCCTAATCGCCCGGGAGAAACACCTGCGCCCGGAGGACGTCACCAAGAACGGGCGGGGCGCCGTGCTCGCCTGCGGCGTCAAGGCCGCTCCCCTGGAGGCAGTCCCATGGTGAACGGGGAATACGACGTCACCGTAATCGGCGGGGGCCCCGGGGGCCTTGCCGCCGCCATAAGCGCGGAGCGGGCCGGGGCGCGGGTGCTCCTGGTGGAGCGTGAAGGCCGCCTGGGGGGCATCCTCAAGCAGTGCATCCACGACGGCTTCGGTCTCCTCAGGTTCGGAGAAAAATTGAGCGGCCCCGAATACGCCCACCGGTTCGTCAGGGACCTCCCCGAAACCGTGGATGTCCGGCTCCTCACCTTTGTCACCCGCTGCGAGGCCCGGAAGGGGGACGGCTTCGCGGTCACCCTCACCTCGGCGGAGGGCATCGGGACGGTCTTCACCAGGACCCTGGTGCTCGCCACCGGGTGCAGGGAGCGCACGGCCCGGCAGATCGGCATCCACGGAACCCGTCCCGCGGGGGTGCTCACCGCGGGGAGCGCCCAGTATTACACGAACATCCTGGGGAAGCTGCCCGGGAGGCGGGTGGTCGTCCTGGGGTCCGGGGACATCGGCCTCATCATGGCCAGGCGGCTCACCCTGGAGGGGGCTCAGGTGCTGGGGGTCTACGAAGCAAAGGGCGCGCCCTCGGGGCTCTCCCGGAACATCGCCCAGTGCCTGGAGGACTTCGGCATCCCCCTCCACCTGGGCGCAACCGTCACCAGGGTCTTCGGCCAGGACAGGCTGGAGGCGGTCGAGGTGATGAGGGTCGACGGGAACCTGGAACCCCTGGAAGGAACCGCCGAGGTGATTCCCTGCGACGGCCTGATTCTCTCGGTGGGCCTCATCCCGGAGAACGAGCTCGCCGAGAGCCTGGGAGTCCCCCTCTCCCCGGTAACCGGGGGCCCCCTCTGCGACCAGCGGGGGAGCACACTGATTTCCGGTATCTATTCCTGCGGGAACGCCTTCCAGGTGAACGACCTGGTGGACTACGTGTCCGAAAGCGGCGAGACCGCGGGGCGGGAGGCGGCGCGGTTCGCGTCCCGGTCCTTCGGGGGAACCCTCAGGCAGGCGGGGGAATACGCCGCCCTCCGGACAGGGGAGGGAATCCTCACGGCGGCCCCCCAGTTCATCGAGCCCGAGGACCCCCAGGGGGAGGTTGCCGTGTTTTTCCGGGTGCGGGACGAGGGGGGCCCCTCCAGGGTGCGCTTCACCCTGAACAGGCGCTCACGCCTTGGGCACGCAACGGAGCTCCTCACCAGGGACTACAGGCGGCTTCGGCCCCCGGAGATGGAGCGGGTCACCCTGAAGTTCCCCTGTCCCCTCGAAGGGGGTGACGAAATCAACGTGACCCTGGAGGCTGCCCCATGAAGGAAATGCTCTGTATCACCTGCCCCAACGGATGCCGCCTCAGGGTCGAGGGGACTCCGCCGGATCTTTCCGTAACCGGCAATCTCTGCGGGCGCGGGGTGGACTTTGCCCGCGCCGAAATGACCGCCCCCATGCGCACGGTGACGACCACGGTATCCACGGCCTTCCCGGACATGCCGGCCCTGCCGGTCCGCACCGCGGGCCCCATCCCCAGGGGCCGCATCCGGGACCTGATGGCCCTCCTCGGCACGGTCACGGTGAGGGAACCCCTGGGCATCGGCGCGGTGGTGGTCCCGGACGCCCTGGGTCTGGGAGTCGATGTGATTGCCGCGAGCGACGGCCTCCGGGAGCGTCTCCCTAGTCCGTAATGACCCCGCTGCCCAATTCCGGCGTCAGGTCGCCATCAACAAACCCTTCCTCCGTCCACTCTGAGCACAGGACCGTGCCGCCGGGCTCTATGGTGAGGGTATGGCCGTCCAGTTTCAGGGTCCAGCCGTAGGGGACCCGCAGGGTTGCGCCCGCCGGGATG
>JAISTZ010000031.1 GCA_031272345.1 Spirochaetaceae bacterium
AGGTAAAAGAGAAACTCCTCGCCCTGGAGGAGCCGGAGCTGGAATTTTCGGTGATTTTTTCCGGGAAGAAGAGCAAAAAGGTGAACGGCCTCTACAAGAGCAATACCAGGGAGATCATCATTCACAACCGGAACTTCGAGGCCGGGAGCCCCGAGGGGGACAACCTCCTGCTCTACACGGCGATCCACGAGTACGCCCATCACCTTCACGCCTGTTCCAGGGGCGGGACCCTCCCCGCCAGGGCCCACAACGCCGAATTCAGGGCGATCCTCCACGGGCTGCTGGAGAAGGCCGAAAGCCTGGGACTCTATAGAAATGTGTTCGCCGGTTCCGGGGAACTTTCCAAGCTCACCGGGATCATCCGGGAGAAGTATCTGAAGGAGAACGGGGAGCTCCTCAAAGACCTGGGGGCCCAGCTCCTCAAGGCCCGGGAGCTCTGCGAGGCCGCGGGGGGCCGCTTCGAAGACTACCTGGACCGCTCCCTCTGCATCCCCCGGAGCGCGGCGAACCTGGCCATCAGGATGCACCAGTACAACCTGGACCCCCGGACAGGCCCGGACAATATGCGTTTCCTCGCGGGCATCAGGAACGAGGACGACCGGCAGGCCGCGGAGGCCGCCCTCATAAAGGGCAGCAGCCCCGACAAGGTGAAGATCGCCCTCCGCTCCCAAAAATCCGCCCAGGACCCGGTGAAGGAGCTGGAAAGGGAAAAACAGCGCCTTGAGCGCACCATCGCCTCCCTCACCAACCGCCTGGAAGAGGTGGAGGAGAAGCTCAAGGGCGGCGCCTGAAAGCGCCTCGAAAAACCACCGTTTTTCGAGTGCCGGCGGCGGGAGGGACAGAATGCTCGAATCCACCAGGAAGATCATCGCGCTGATAAAGGCGGTGCCGCCGGGCCGGGTCTCGAGTTACCGGGACATCGCCCTGGCCGCGGGGATGCCCGGGGGCGCCCGGCAGGTGGCCCGGGTCCTTCACTCCCTGTCCGGGAAAGAGGGCCTCCCCTGGCACCGCATCATCCGGGCCGGCGGCGGCATCGCCCTCCCCCCCGGCGGGGGCCTGGAGCTGCAGGCCGCCCTCCTCCGCTCCGAGGGAGTCGAAGTCTCCCCCTCAGGCAGGGTTGATATGAGCCGCTTCGCCCTGGGGCAGGCAGGGAAGTAAAAATCCGTGTCCATCTGCGTGTATCTGTGGACCCTCTTAATTCGTGTGGTTACACTTGTCCCCAGGGCAAGTGCGAGGTTCGTGGTAAAATATTCTTTGATCAGCCCATCCCTCAGTATTTCTCCTACGCAGTGGCCATGACCTGTGCGGTCTGGGTGTTGAGCGCCCGGAGCCGCAGCCGCCGCAGGTCGCCTGAGCCCGTGACCGCCCCGGTGATGATGACGTTTGCCCCGATGATCTTACCGATGGACACGGCAGTTGCGTCGTCCACTTCGCCCGACATCTGGAAGCCCTGCTCTTTGCGGATCTGGTCCAACTGGGAGCGGTCAATCAGGGTGAAGCCATCGTTCACCATGATGTACTCAAGTTCGCTGGTGATGTACTCCGTGACATCCCGGTCCCTGGATGTTACATAGACGATGGCGATCCGCGAGCGGGGCTGGATGTGGTTCATCACCTGGTTCGCCGCCCGCTCAAGCCCGCTTTCCACCCCCGACGGCTGGTAGACCGCAGCCGGGGCATCGCTTGACGCGCAGGAGGAAAGCACCCCCAGTACCAGCGCAAGCGCGGTCATCACACACAAAATCCTTCTTTTTTTCACGCAATACTCCTTGTTTGCCGCTCTCCGGCGTAACCACCGGAAACGGCTGTCTGTTTTTTCATTCCCGCCCGAAGATCGGACGTGAGCACACACCGTGCTTTTTAAGCAATGATATTGACCTTTATGGCAGTGTGTCAAGTCTCATAAGGCATATATCATTGCTTCGCTGGCAAGCGGGTAAAAACTATGGAAAATATCAGAGAAATACTGGCGAACAATATCAGGACACACCGGCGGAGGCTCGGCATTTCCCAGCCTCGCCTGGCAGAGCTGGCTGACCTGTCCACCCATTACGTCGCCATGATAGAAACGACACGGAAGTTTCCGACCCCCGAAGTGCTGGGACGGCTTGCCGCCGCTCTGGGAATCGCCACCCATGAACTTTTTTCCGTGCCAACCTCCCCGAAAGACGCTTTGGAACGGGTCCATCAGGAAGTTATCACCGACATCAGAGCTGTTTTAGCTGACATTGAAAAAGTCGTAGATGAATCTGTCCAAAAGGCGCTTTCCGGCAAACATAAGACATAGACTAGCCGCCCGCACAGCAAAGCGCGAACCGCCGCCGGGGGCCTCCCCCAGCGATTCCCGCCTCCGAATCCTCCGTTTTTGCCCCTCCCCGCGCCGCCTGTCCGCCTCGACAGACCGCCCGGCGGCCCCCGCAAAAGCCCACCGGGAACCTTGATTTTTTGATCCGGTTTTTATACCCTGACCCCATGGTCTCCGGCGCACCCCTGCGGGTTGGAATAGACGTGGGCTCCACCACGGTCAAAATTGCCGTGCTCGATGAAAGCGGCGCAATGCTCTACGGCGATTACGAGCGCCACAGGGCGGACATCCGCAGCACCATCGTCACGGTGGTCACCAGGGCGCTCGATGCTGTGGAAGCCCTCTGCGAGGCCGGGGGCGCCCAGGGCCTCAGCGTGATGGTCACCGGGTCCGGGGGGCTTTCGGTGTCCCACTGGCTGTCGATTCCCTTCATCCAGGAAGTGGTCGCCGGGGCGGAGTCGGTCAAGCGGCAGATTCCCCGCACGGACGTGGCAATAGAATTGGGGGGGGAGGACGCCAAGATCACGTATTTTTCCCGGGGATCCATCGAGCAGCGCATGAACGGCACCTGCGCCGGGGGCACCGGCGCGTTCATCGACCAGATGGCGGCCCTCCTGGAGACCGACGCCGCTGGCTTGAACGAACTGTGCAGGAACGCCACCACGATTTACCCCATTGCGGCCCGGTGCGGGGTCTTTGCCAAGACCGACATCCAGCCCCTGATCAACGAGGGCGCCCGCCGGGAGGACATCGCGGCCAGCATCTTCCAGGCCGTGGTGAGCCAGACGATTTCCGGCCTTGCCTGCGGGAAGCCGATTCGGGGGAACGTGGCCTTCCTGGGGGGCCCCCTCCACTTTCTTGACCAACTGCGGGAGCGGTTCATCACCACACTCAAGCTTCCCCCGGAGGCGGTGATTGCCCCGGAGAACTCCCAGTTGTTCGTGGCGGCGGGCTCGGCCCTGTCGGCCCGGCTCGACCCGCCCTCCCCTTCCCCGCCGGACTGCACGGCCATGCCCGGGGCGTCCGCGGCGGAGTCACCCTTCATCACGATTAGCGGCCTCAGGGAGTCCCTCAAGGCCCTGGAGGGCGCCGAGATGACCGAGGTGCAGCGCCTCCCGCCGTTATTTAAAAGCAGCGAAGACCTGGACGCCTTCCGGGCCAGGCACGGGGAGCAAAAAGCCGCCAGGGCGAATCTGGACGAAGCAAAGGGCCCCGTGTTTTTGGGCCTGGACGCGGGTTCCACCACCACAAAGGCCGTCCTGATTGACGGAACGGGCGCGATTCTGTGGGACTTTTACGCCGTGAACGCGGGGAACCCCGTGGACCTGGCCGTGCGGGTCCTCAAGGATTTGTACCGTCGGCTCCCGCCCTCGGTGTATATCGCCCGGTCGGTCTCCACGGGCTACGGGGAGGCCCTCTTTCAGGCGGCCCTCAACGTCGACGCCGGGGAGGTGGAGACCATCGCCCACTACCGGGCCGCGGACTTCTTCCTGCCTGGGGTGGAATTCCTCCTGGACATCGGAGGCCAGGACATGAAGTGCCTCCGCATGAAGGACGGGGCGATCACGTCAATCCAGTTGAACGAAGCCTGCTCCGCCGGGTGCGGCAGCTTCCTGGAAAACTTCGCCCGGTCCCTGGGCATGAGCATCCAGGACTTTGCCCAGAAGGCCCTGTTCGCCGAGCGCCCCGTGGACCTGGGGAGCCGGTGCACGGTGTTCATGAACAGCCGGGTAAAACAGGCGCAAAAGGAAGGGGCCACCGTGGCGGACATCTCCGCGGGGCTTTCCTACTCGGTCATAAAGAACGCCCTCTTCAAGGTGATAAAACTGCGGAACACCTCGGAAATCGGCGCCAGGGTGGTGGTGCAGGGGGGCACCTTCAACAACGACTCCGTGCTCCGGGCCTTTGAGTTGATTTCCGGGCTCAACGTGTACCGCCCGGACGTGGCGGGCCTGATGGGGGCCTACGGGGCCGCGTTGATCGCCCTGGACCAGGCGTCGGCCACGCAGAATCCGCTTTGATATGCTTTTCAGCCCGCTGGACACTCCCCGGGGCTTTCGGTATGATGGAATCATCAGAAACAAACACATTCAAGGAGTGATTATGAAGAAAATTCTGTTGTTGGCTGCTCTCACCGTGCTGGCGGGAACCCTGTCCCTGGGGTGCAGCAAGAAGACGGAGGCGGCAAGCGCCGCCCCGCGGAAACTCACCAAGGACAACATCAAGGTGGGGTTCGTGTACATCGGCACCGTCAACGACGAAGGGTACACCCAGGCCCACGACAAGGGACGCCTGGAATTGGAAAAGATGGGGGTGCGCTGTGTGTACTTGGAAAACGTCCCTGAGAACGCGGACTGCGAGAAGGCGATCCGGGACCTCATCGACGAGGGCTGCAACGTGATTTACACCACCAGCTTCGGGTTTATGGACTGGACGGAAAAGGTCGCCAAGGAGTATCCCGACATAAAGTTCGCCCACTGTTCGGGGTACAAGCGGCTTCCCAACATGTCAACCTACTTCGGCAAGATCTACCAGGCCCGCTACCTCGCGGGCATCGTGGCGGGGCTCAACACCAGGGAGAACAAGATCGGCTATGTGGCGGCCTTCCCCATCCCGGAGGTGATCCGGGGCATCAACGCCTTCACCCTGGGGGTGCAGTCGGTGAACAAGAATGCCGCGGTTCAGGTCCTCTGGACGAACACCTGGTTCGACCCGAGCGTGGAAAAACAGGCCGCCCTGGAGCTCCTCAACCAGCGCTGCGACGTTATCGCCCAGCACCAGGACACCACGGCCCCCCAGATTGCCGCCCAGGAGCGGAACGTCCTGGCCATCGGCTACAACGTGCCCACAGCGAACGCCGCGCCCCGGGCATACCTCACGGCGCCCCTCTTCCACTGGGACAAGTTCTACGTGAACGACGTGCAGAAGATCCTGGACGGAACCTGGACGAGCCGGGCCGTGTGGGACGGGCTCGACACGGGCATGGTCTCCCTGGACAACATCACCAACCTGGCGAAGGCCGGCACCACTGAAGCCGTCAAAGCCGCGGAGGACAAGATCGTTTCAGGGGCCCTCAAGGTTTTCGCCGGACCCCTGGTTGACCAGACCGGGGCGGTAAAGGTCCCCGCCGGAACCGTGATGACCGACGACGAAGTTTGGAACATGGGCTGGTTTGTGCAAGGGGTGATTGGCAACATCCCGTCGAACTGACCCAGGGCTGCGCCGATGGATCTCTGTGTTGAGTTTAAAAACATCTCAAAATCCTTCGGCGCGGTCATCGCAAACGACAAGGTTTCTCTGGGCGTAAGGCGGGGAGAAATCCTCGCCCTCCTGGGGGAAAACGGGTCCGGCAAGAGCACCCTGGTGAATATGCTGGCCGGGCTCTACACGCCCGATTCCGGGGACATCCTCATCGACGGGCAGAAGCGGGTGTTTTCGTCCCCCAGGGACTCCATGGACTGCGGCATCGGCATGGTGCACCAGCATTTCAAGCTGGTCCCCGTGATGACCGCCAGGGAGAACATCCTCCTGGGGCGGAATTCCACGGGCCTCTTCGTCCGCCGGAAGAACGGCAAAATCGCCACCCTGTGCGAAAAATACTGGCTCTCCGCGCCCCTGGACTCACCGGTGTCCGCCCTGTCGGTGGGGCAGAAGCAGTCCGTGGAAATCCTCAAGATCCTCTATTCCGGGGCGCGCACCCTCATCCTGGACGAACCCACGGCGGTGCTCACCCCAAGTGAAATCAACGTGCTCTTCGCGATTCTGCGGAAGCTCAAAATCGAAGGGGCCACCATCATCATCATCACCCACAAGCTCAACGAGGTGATGGAGATCAGCGACCGGGTGAGCGTCCTCAGGAAGGGGAAGTGCGTCGCCACGGTGGACACAGCCGCAGCTTCGGTGCGCTCCCTGGCGGAGATGATGGTGGGCAGCGCCGTGTCCCTGGCAATAAGGAGGACCCCTCCCCCGCCGGAAACCCCCAAAACCGCGCGCCTGGCGGTGAAGGGCCTCACCCTGCCGGGGCCGGACAAGAAGCCCCTCCTGGACAACGTAAGCTTCACCCTCAGGGGCGGGGAAATCCTGGGGGTCGCGGGTATCGCGGGTCAGGGCCAGCGGGAACTCTGCGAGTCCATCGCGGGCATCCGGCGGCCCAGGGGGAGCATCCTCTTCAACGGGGAGGAACTCTCCGGCCTGTCCCCCAGGGCGATTATCAAGCGGGGGGTGGCCATGAGCTTCATCCCGGAGGACCGGCTCGGCATGGGTCTGGTGGCGGGCATGGACATCATCAACAACGTGCTCCTCAAGTCCTTCAGGGAAGCGCCGGGCCCCCTGGTGAACCGCCGGGAGGGACGACGCCGGGCCGAGCGGATCGTCGCCAAGTACGGCATCTCCACCCCCCAGGTGACCCACATCGTGCGGAAACTCTCCGGCGGGAACATCCAGAAGGTGCTCCTGGGCAGGGAAATCGAGATGAATCCCCGGCTCCTCATCACCGCCTATCCCGTGCGGGGCCTGGACATCGGCTCGTCCTACGGGATCTACGACATCCTGAACGAGCAGAAGCAACTGGGGGTGGCGATTCTCTTCATCGGCGAAGACCTGGACGTGCTCATGGAACTGTGCGACCGCGTCATGGTGCTCCACGAGGGCCGGGTGATGCGTATCATCGACCCCAGGGAAGCGACAAAAGAGGAGATCGGCCTCCTCATGCTGGGGGTCGCGTCCCCGGAGGAGCTTCCGCCGGCAAAGCAGCCCAGCCGGGAGCCCTTCCGGGCCCTGAACGGCGCCGCAATTGCCCTGGGGAGTACGCCCGCGCCGGGGGGCGGCCTATGGTGAAGATTCTTTCCAAGCAGGAGCTCTCCCCCTTCCGGGAAAACATGCTCCGCCTGGGCGCGATTATTGCGGCCCTCTGCGCCTCCGCCGGGGTCATCTACCTCCTGGGGGCGAACCCCCTGGAGGTGTACGCCAAAATCATCGAGGGCTCCCTGGGCACGGCCTACCGGTTCCGGTCAACCGTGAACAAGGCGATTCCCCTGGGGGTGCTCTCCCTGGGCACCCTGGTGGCCTTCCGCCTGCGCTACTGGAACATCGGCGCCGAGGGGCAGTTCTACATGGGGGCCTTTGCGGCGTCCCTGGTTGCCTTCAGGTTCCCCGGCCTTTCCATGCCGGCCCTCCTGGGCCTCATGGCGGCCGCGGGTTTTGCCGGGGGCGGACTCTGGGCCCTGGTGAGCGCCGTCCTCCGGGTAAAATGCGCCGCCAGCGAGACTCTCGTCACCCTCATGCTGAACTACATCGCCCTCAAGTGGATTTCCTACCTCCAATACGGCCCCTGGAAGGACCCCGCGGCAATCGGGTTCCCGAAGATCACGCCCTTTGTGGACAACGCTGTTCTGCCGAATCTCCTGGGAATCCACATCGGCTGGGTGATCACCCTGGTTCTGATGGTGTTGATTTCCCTGCTCTTTAAGTCCACGAAGCTCGGCTACGAGATCGACGTGCTCGGCGAGAGCGAGGCCACCGCGATGTACGCGGGAATCGGCGTAAAGCGGGTGCTCTTTGCGGCGGTGATGCTGTCCGGGGGGCTCTGCGGCTTTGCGGGCATGATGCAGGCCTCGGCGATCGAGCATTCCCTCTCGGAGCAGCTTTCCGGGGGCCTGGGGTTCACCTCGGTGATAACCGCCTGGCTCGCCCGCCTCGACGCGGTGGGGGCCGTGGCGGCGGCGTTCCTGTTTTCCATGCTGATTCAGGGGGGCTCCTTCTTGCAGAGCGCCCTCCAGATCCCCTCGTCCATGGGGCAGATCATCCAGGGAATCATCATCTTCTTCGTGCTCGCCGGGGACTTCTTCGTGCGCTACCGGTTCGCGTGGATCAGGAACTAGGGACCCGGCGCCTAGTCCGTAATGACCCCGCTGCCCAATTCCGGCGTCAGGTCGCCCACAACAGACCCTTCCTCCGTCCACTCTGAGCACAGGACCGTGCCGCCGGGCTCTATGGTGAGGGTATGGCCGTCCAGTTTCAGGGTCCAGCCGTAGGGGACCCGCAGGGTTGCGCCCGCCGGGATG
>JAISTZ010000041.1 GCA_031272345.1 Spirochaetaceae bacterium
AGGAACCCTCAACATAAGAGGCGGCAGAGTCGCCGCTATAGGCGGCACGTTCGCTCCGGGCATCGGCCCCGGCGCGGGAATGGCGGACGCCTCCGGTTCCGTCACGATTTCAGGCGGCAGGGTAACCGCCATAGGCGGGAATAGCGGGGCGGGCATCGGCGGCGGTATTTACGGTTCAGTGAATGTCACCATCACCGGCGGCAGCGGCACGGCCATCGGCGGCGTTTACGCACCGGGTGTCGGCCCCGGCAGGGATGGAAGCGGCGGCTCGTTCATCGGCCCCAGCGGGACAACTTCCTGGCCCTCGGCGAATCCCTATTCGTGGGGCGGGTAAGGGTGCGCCTGGCGCCGCCCCCTTGACAGGGGGCGGCCGCTCCTCTATCCTTCCCCCGATGGCAACCGTTGACGAAAAATACAGCGCCCTCCTCGCCCGCATCGGGTCCCTGCAAAAGGCGGCGGTGGCCTTTTCCGGCGGGGTGGACAGCTCCTTCCTCTGCGCGGCGGCATATAAAGCCCTGGGGGACGGGGCCATCGCGGTCACCGTGGCGTCCCCCATGCTTCCCAAGAGCGAGCTTGATTCCGCGGGGCGGACCGCGGCGCTCATCGGCATAACCCACGTGTGTGTGCACGAGGACGGCATCGACGGCGAAGTTGCGGCGAATCCCAGGGACCGGTGCTACCACTGCAAGAAACTGGAATTCGGCGCAATCATCGAGGCGGCGCAGGCCCGGGGCATCACCGCCGTGCTCGACGGCTCCAACATTGACGACGAAGGCGACTACAGGCCGGGCCTCAAAGCCCTCTCGGAGCTCCGCGTCATCAGCCCCCTGCGGGAAGCGGGGCTCACAAAAAACGACGTGCGGGAACTCTCCCGCCGGCTGAATCTGCCCACCTGGGACAAGCCGGCCTTCGCGTGCCTGGCCTCCCGCCTCCCCTACGGCGAGGGAATCACCAAAAAAAAACTGAGCCGCATCGAACAGGCCGAAGACTTCCTCCGCGCCGAGGGATTCCGCCAGTTCCGGGTGCGTTCCCACGGGGACATGGCGCGGATAGAAGTCGCCCCGGAGGAACGCCGGCGCTTCTTTGACGAGTCCCTCCTGGACCGGGTTTCCGGGCGGCTCAAGGCCCTGGGTTTTTTGTATGTCGCCTTTGAACTCGAAGGCTACCGCACGGGCAGTTTGAACCGGGCGCTAAGCAAGGGAGAACCGGCGTGAGGACCCTGCACTTCGATTGTCCCGCGGGCATCTCCGGGGACATGGCCCTGGGGGCCTTCGTGGACCTGGGGATCGACCCCGGGGACCTGCGCGCCCGGTTGGGCAAGCTCGGCGTCGGCGGCTGGACTCTGGATTTCGCCCGGGAGGAACGGAACGGCATGTACGGCGTCCGCGCCCTGGTGCGGGTTGACGGGGAGATTGACCCCGAAGCGCACGAACATGAACACGGGCACGGGCCCCACGATGAACATCACCACGAACATGAACACGAGCACGGGCCCCACGATGAACATCACCACGGACACGCCCACAGCCGCTGGCGCGACATCCGGCATTTGATTGCGCAGTCGGGGCTTACGGACGGCGCAAAGCAGCGGGCCCTGGACATTTTTTTGCGGGTGGCCCGGGCGGAGGCCCAGGTGCACGGCGTCCCCGTGGACGACGTGGCCTTCCACGAGGTGGGGGCCCTGGATTCCATCATCGACATCGCGGGCGCGGCGATCTGCATGGACCTGCTGGCACCCCGCAGAATCACCGCAAGCGAGGTTGAACTCGGCGGCGGCACGGTCACCTGCGCCCACGGGACGCTTCCGGTTCCCGCGCCCGCCACGGCCCTCATCCTCCGGGGGATTCCGGTCAAAACCGGAGGCTTCCACAAGGAGATGACCACCCCCACGGGGGCGGCGATTCTGGCGGCTTCGGTGGACGAATTCTTCCCCCCAGGAAAACCGAGCGGCGTCTTTGTGGAGACCCAAAGCGGCTTCGGCCTGGGGCGGCGGCGGCTTGACAAACCCAACGCCCTCCGCCTGTCATTGCGGGACGCCCCCGGGCCGGAGGAATCCCCCTGGCGCGCCGAGGCCCTCACCCTCCTCCAGGCGAACATCGACGACATGACCGGGGAGGCCCTGGGCTTCCTGATGGACCGGTGCTTCGAGGCCGGGGCCCTTGACGTCACCTTTTCGTCCCTGGTGATGAAAAAAAGCCGCCCCGGCGTCCTGGTGAGCGTCCTCGCCCCGCCGGACAGACTCGCCGCCCTGCGGGAATGTCTCTTCGTCCACTCCTCCACCCTGGGCTTCCGGGAAATCCCCGTGAACCGCCTCTCCCTCCCCCGCACGGAAAGCACGGTGTCCGGCCCCTTCGGAAAGGTGACAAAAAAGACCGCCCGGATCGGGGAAGGACTCCTCCGCTCCAAAATCGACTATGATGACCGGGCCAACATCGCCCGGGAGCGGGGGGTCTCCCTGGATGAAGCGGAAAACATCATCCGCCGGGAGGGAAAGCCGTGACGGACTCCCCCCTGGATTTCGCCGTGATCGATTCCGAGCGGGCCGCCCGCACGGGCTACCCCGAAGCGGTGTTCTGCGCGGGCAAAACAATCGGCCAGGCCGAAGCAATCATCACGGGCATGGCCGAGGGGGGCATCCCCGTGCTGGCAACCAGAGTCCAGCCCCCCCTGGCGGACCGGATCCGCGCCCGGTTCCCCGCCGCCCGCTACGATCCCCTGGCAAGGACCCTCACCCTGGGCCGCTGCGGGGATTCCCCCCGGGGACTCGTCACGGTGGCGGCCGCGGGCACCAGCGACCTGCCGGCCGCACGGGAGGCCCTGAACACGGCGGAATTCCTGGGGAGCCGCGCGGAGCTCATCTGCGACGTGGGGGTGGCGGGGATACACCGGCTTTTTTCGCGCCTGGAGGACATCCGCAAAGCCAGGGTGGTCATCGCGGCGGCGGGCATGGAGGGCGCACTGGCGAGCGTTGTGGCCGGCCTCGTCCGCTCCCCGGTGATCGCCCTCCCCACGAGCGTGGGCTACGGGGCGTCCTTCGGGGGCCTGGCGGCCCTCCTGGGTATGCTGAACGCCTGCGCGCCGGGGGTCTCGGTGGTCAACATCGACAACGGCTACGGCGCGGGCTACCAGGCCCACCTCATCAACCTGATGGGAGGGGATGAATGAAAAAGAAAATCGTCGTGATTGACGGCATGGGCGGCGGCATGGGCGCCCAAATCATCGAGCGGCTCCGCGCCGAAGCGGGTAAGTCCCTGGAAATCATCGCCCTGGGCACAAACGCCGGGGCGACCGAGCGCATGATGAAGGCCGGGGCCGACAAGGGCGCAACCGGGGAAAACGCCGTCACCGTGTCTGCGTCCCTGGGGGACTTCATCCTGGGACCGGTGGGCATCGTCATCCCCGACAGCATGATGGGCGAAATCACCGCCCCCATGGCCCAGGCCGTGCTCCGCGCCCCGGGGGAGCGCATCCTCCTTCCCCTGCAAAACGACCACTTCACCCTTGCGGGCATCGAACCCAGGCCCCTCGCCGCGGTCATCGCGGATGCGGTGGAGCTCGTTAAGGCGCGGCGCTAGGGAAGCACTGAAAAAGTCAATCGAGACTTTTTCAGTGCTACTTTACTTGGCCGCAATTTAAATCAGCGTGTCCCAGGGCGTATCACGCAGCTCCAGGTTTCGTCCCCCGCTTCAATCTGAACAGAGCCGGGAAGGGAAGCCGCCCACTCGATTGTGGACGCCAGAGTCTCCGCGGCGATGAACTCGGAGAAGGCATCGAAGGCGGCCTTGAGGGCCGGTGAGCCGGACACCCGCAGGGCAATCCTGTCCGTAACGTCCAGGCCCGAGGACTTCCGCAAATTCTGCAAGCCCCGGATCAGGTCCCTGACCCAGCCCTCCTTCTGCAAGTCCGCCGTTATCTCCGAGTCCAGGGCAACCGTGAGGGTGTCCTCGTTCACCACCCGGAGGTGCTCCTTCTGCCTGCGCTCAACGACGATTTTTTCCGCCGTAAGCTCCACGGGGGTTCCCTTTACGTCGATGCTCAGCACCGCGCCGTCAAGGATGGACTGGATGCTCTCCGCGTCCAGGGACTCAATCACCCCGGCGGCGTCCTTCATGCGGGGGCCCAGCTCCTTGCCCAACACCCGGAACGCGGGCTTTGCGGCGTATTCCACCAGCTCGTCCTCCCGCTCGTGGAAGACCGCCTTCTTGACGTTCAATTCCTCCCGGATGCTCTCTTCCATCTCCAGGAGGACCTTTTTTTCTTCCGGGTTCCTGGTGACGAATTCCACGCTCTTGAGGGGCTGGCGGATTTTGAGGTTGTACTGGTAGCGCAGGGACCGGCCCATGGAGACCGCCTTCCGCACGGTGTCCATCCTGAATTCGAGTTCCTCGCTCCGCATGGAGGGGTCGTATTCCGGGAAGGACGCCAGGTGCACGGACTCAGGGTCCCCGGGGGCCTTCAGGTTCTGCCAGAAGGTCTCGGTGACAAAGGGGACCACC
>JAISTZ010000044.1 GCA_031272345.1 Spirochaetaceae bacterium
CCTGGACCCCCGGTTCGAGGTTGACCTGGCCGTCACCAGGCTGTCCTACCTCTCCTCCTGGGTGACACCGGGGGAACTCAAGGCCGCCATCGAGGAAGTCCGCGCCGCCCTGGGGGGCCGCCTTGTGTCCGGGGACGCCGCTGTTCCCCCTGTTCCCCAGCCCCAGGGGCCCGTTCAAACCGTCAACACCATAGAAGAACTGCGGGCGGGAGCCGTCGACGCCCTTGCCGCAAGGGACATGCCCCTGTCGGCGGCCCTGGGCCAGACAAAGGACTGGGCCCTTTCGGGGGACGAGGTCACCCTGGCCTCTGATTCGGCCTTTGTGATTCAGCAATTGGAAGAAGCCGGGGAGCGGATCGCCGCCTGCCTCTCGAATCTCTGGGGGAAGCCCCTCAAATTCAAGCTCCGCAGGTGCGACAAACCGGAAGCGGAAGAAACCACCCTGCCGCCCCAGGTGGAAATTTTAAAGCAGACCTTCAAGGGCGCCGTCGAGGAGGAATAGGATGCCATTCAATCCCCTGGAATTGCTCAAAAATCCCCAGGCCCTGCGGGAGCAATTCGCGGAACTACAGGAACAGTTGCGGGGCCTCAGCGCCACCGGTTCTTCCGGGGGCAATATCGTCAAGGTCACCGTGAACGGCCAGCTCGAAATGATCGACCTGGAGATCGACCCCGTGGCGGTCGACCCCAGGGACATCCCCATGCTCCAGGACCTGATCCTGGCGGCCAGCCACGACGCCCAGCGCAAGGTGCAGGAAGCGATCCGGCAGCGCCTGGGCCCCATGTTCGGCGGCATGAACCTGCCGGGAATCACCCTGTAGGGCGCACAACGCGGGTATTTCGATGCAAAAATGTTTTCCACCCCCTTGACCTTTTTCCCAAAAGGTTACATACTATTCTTCACTATATTTTATGAAGGAGTGACCTGTGCCCTGTGGAAAAAAAAGAAAGCGGCAAAAGATAGCCACCCATAAGCGCAAAAAAAAGCTTAGAAAAAACAGACATAAGAACAAGTAATACAACGGCCGGCGGGTCAAAGAGCCGGCCGGGGTTCTTCACCGGGGCGCAAACCTTCCTGCGGCCTGACCTATCCTGTCTCAATTGGAGCCGTGTACGCTGTTATCGCACATTCATTCACCGGATGACGTAAAAAAACTGTCCCCAAAGCAATTGCCCCGGCTTGCCAGGGAAATCCGAAAGGAAATCATCCGGGTCGTAAGCAAAAACGGCGGCCACCTCTCGAGCAACCTGGGGGTGGTTGAATTGACCATAGCCCTGCACCGGGTCTTCGATTCCCCGGCGGACGCGATTCTCTTCGACGTGAGCCACCAGTGCTACACCCACAAGCTCCTCACGGGGCGGTACGGGCGGTTCGGCACACTCCGCAAACGGGGGGGCATTTCCGGGTTCTCCAGGGCGAGCGAGAGTCCCCACGATTTTTTTGACTGGGGACACGCTTCCACGTCGATTTCCGCCGGGGCGGGGATGGCCCTGGGGCGGATGCTCCAAAAAAAAAGCGGCAAGGTCGTGGCCGTGATAGGCGACGGGGCGATCACCGGGGGCATGGCCTTCGAGGCCCTCTCCCACGCGGGGCAGCGGGCAAAGAACCTGATCGTCGTACTCAACGACAATCAGCTCTCCATCGGGCCCAACACGGGTTCCATCTCCAAGCACCTGAGCCGCCTCACCATGACCCCCCCGTATCAGACCTTCCGGGCCTCCGTGGACCGCCTGGCCGGGAAGATTCCCCTCCTCTCCGGGCCCCTGCAAAAGTTCATCTTCCGGTTCAAGCGGGGCTTGAAGGGCCTCCTCCTGGCGAATAATTTTTTCTCCGACCTGGGGTTTGAATACGTGGGCCCCCTGGACGGGCACAACATCACGGAGATGGAGGCCGTGTTCCGCCGGGTCAAGAAGCTGAACCTGCCCGTGGCGGTCCACGTGGTCACCAAGAAGGGCAAGGGCTATGTACCCGCCGAGGATGACCCCATCGGCTTCCACGGGGTTGGGGGCCAACGGGTGAATCCCGCGCCGGAGACCCGTTCCGGGCCGGCTCCGACACCGGAGACCTTCTCCGGGGCCTTTTCCCGGGCCATGCTCCGGGAGGCCCGGTCCTTCCCCAACCTGGCGGCGATCACCGCGGCCATGACCCGGGGCACGGGGCTTTCGGCCTTTGCCCAGGCCCATCCGGACCGGTTTTTCGACGTGGGAATCGCCGAGCAGCACGCGGTCGGTTTTGCCGCGGGCCTTGCCAGGGAGGGGATGCTCCCGGTTGCGGCGATCTATTCCACCTTCATGCAGCGTTCCATCGACCAGGTGATTCACGACGTGGCCTTGCAGAACCTGCCCGTGGTCTTTGCCCTGGACCGGGCCGGGGCCGTCCCCGATGACGGCGCGACCCACCAGGGGATCTTCGACATCACCCTGCTCCTTCCGGCCCCCAACCTGGCCCTCCTTGCGCCCGCGTCCGCCGCGGAACTGGGCCTCTGCCTCCGCTGGGCCCTGGAATCCAGGGCCCCCGTTGCCCTCAGGTATCCCAAAAACAACTGCCCCGCCGAGCACCCCTCGTTTTTGCTCCCCCTGGAGCGGGGCAGGGGAGTCCTCCTTAAAAGGGACGAATACGCCCCGGACGAGGCCGCCCCCCCCGGTGAAGGGGCGCCCCTTTCCGGCCTGTCCTGCCTCCTCGTGTGCACCGGGGGAATCTTCCCGGAAACCAGAGAGGCCGCCTCCGCCCTCTCCAGGGATGGGGCTTCCGTGGACATCTATAACCTCCGGTTCCTGAAGCCCATCGACGAAACCTGGTTTTTAAAGACCGCCTCCGGGTACGGGGCGGTCCTCTTTGTGGAAGACGGCGTCAAATTCGGCGGCATCGGAGTCCACCTGGAACGGCTCGTCCAGAAGTACCTCCCCGGCAAGCGGACTCTGGCCCTGGGGTTCCCCGACAGGTTCATCCCCCAGGGCGCACGGGGTGAGGTGCTGGAGGAAGCGGGGCTTTCCCCCCAGGGCATCGCCGCCTCGGTGCGGCGGATTTGGAAGCGGGTTGACTAAACCGCCGGGGAAGCATCGGGTTCCCCCCCCCCCGGGGCAAAAAAAAAGATGAAAAACCTCACACGTTTTTCATCTTTATAAAAGCATGGAGAACAATATGAAGCAGAGGCGCCGGGACTCTGGATGTCAGAAAGCGCCCCGGCGGCGGCTGTTCAAACTGTCCTTTAAACTATCGGAAACCGGCGGAATAACTTTAGGGAAAATTTCCCGCCCGCCGCCCCCGGCGCCAGGCGCCATTTTCCTTGACACAATCCTTTTTCCGTGCTACACTTATCCTCCGGCGGCTTTGCCGACATAGCGGGGGGAGAAGGATTGGTGTGATGGATGAACAGACCGATAAATGGGGGGCCCCCGCCCCCCCCCCC
>JAISTZ010000062.1 GCA_031272345.1 Spirochaetaceae bacterium
GGTTTCCCTGGGGGCGATGCATTCCGAATCACAGGGAATAGGTGACCCCCAGAGTCACCTGCACGTCCGCGGCGGTGTTGCCCCTGATGTTCCCGTAGTTCGCCACCACCACGAAGTCCGCCTCGCCGTAGAGGGAGAGGGTTTTCCAGAAATTCCAGGACCCCATAAAAGAGACGGCCGTGGTGTAGCTCACGGCGTTCCGGGCCTGGGCCGTGGCGTCCGCGTGGTTCGCGGTGTCGTGGCTGGAGGTGGGGGCGGCGTAGTTACGGGGACTGTTGGCGCTGTCCGATGAATACACCGTGTCCCAGGCGGTCCACTTGTCGTGGGTCCCGTGGGCCATGAACATCAGATTCGCGCCGGCGCTCCATGCGGAGAAGACCCGGTAGTCCCCCCTGGCGTTGAGGACGATCGCGTCCCCGCCCCAGCGGTAGCCCAGGAAGTCCTCCTGGTAGAGGAAGCCCCCGTCCTTCATGCGGTACCGGTTGGCCACCACAAAGTTGACTCCCCGGTTCCCGGCGACCTGGCCCTGGTAGACCCCGCCCACGGCGCTTCCCACGCCTTCGCTCCGCAGGTAGAGGTACGGGTCCGTGTACACGGCCTCGAAGGACCCGGTGAACATCCCCTTGCCCCAGGGGAACACCGTCTTGACCCCCAGCATGTACCCGCAGGCCGGAGGCGAGGCCGTGCCGTCCTCTTCCGGCGCTTTTTCCCCGGGCATGGTGAATTCGTCCACCACGATTTGGCCGTAGATATTGAGCCTGGGCATCACCGTCCAGTCCGCTTCCAGGCACAAAATCGAATTCATCAGATTCTTCCGGTAGAGATTGTGGAGCACCATCGAGGGGATGAAGGCCGAGGGGTCGACGGTCTGGCCGTTCGCCCCCTGGTGAATCAGCCCCTCGGAAAGCACGACGTTCACCCTGTCCGTGACCCGCCACTCGAGCCGGTGGGCGATGAAGAGATTCACCCCCAGGAGGGCGTCGTCCTTGGTGCGGTCCACGGGATTCCACCCGTAGTAGAGACTCGCAAGAGTCACGCCGGAATGGTCAACAAGATACTGCCGAATGTAGGGGTCCGAGGCGGAACCGTAGTAGTATTCCCCCTGGGCCGCCCGCTCCGGGTCCGGGTGGGGAATCCGGTACTGGTCGTAGTAGGAGCCCGGATAGGCGAAGCTGCTTATGCTGTAGGTGTATTTTATGCGGTCGTTGAACCAGCTCGTCCGCAGGTTGTTGTGGTATTGCAGGTGGTCCCCCACCAGGAAATTGCCGGACACCCCCGGCCCCCAGGACAGGCGGTCCCGCCCGGCGGTGAGATACCAGAAATCGCCCCCCAGGGAAACCAGGGACCGGTAGGGCACTCCCCCGAAGTCCAGGGTGGTGATTCCCGTGTTGGGGGGGAGGCCGAAGACATTGGAGCTCACCGCGCCGGGGCCGTAGCCCATGGAGCTGGGCAGCTCGCGCACGCCGTCCGGGGAAGGGACCGTGCCGTTGTACGTCTGGGCCGCCAGGGGCAGGGACAGGAGACCATAGGCCAGGGGGCCGAAGTAGAAATCCACCCCGGCCTCCACCAGGGGCTTTGTGTAGTTCCAGGGCCTGATGTAGGAGTCCTGGGTGGTGAAGTCATCGGGATTCGTGTGGGCCCTCATCTCCAGGGAAGCCTCCAGGTTGAGTTTTGCGGCCCCGTGTTCCCGGGTGAGCTCCCCGTACAGCCTGTCGTAGAGGCCCCGCTCGGTCTCCCCCTCCGGGGACCTGAGCCGTCCCATCATGGCAAGGAGCTCCCCCTCGCTCCAGGGGCCCGTGGTTGAAGGCAGGGCGAGTCCCTGGGAGATGTAGAGGGCCCTGAGGGCATCGTAGATCTCCGAATCGACGGGGTACATTTTTTGGTGATTCGGTGATTTCTGGGCGGCCAAGGGCCCGGCGGCGGCCACAAGAACCAATAGAAAAAAGCGTTTTATTCCCCTGTACATCCCAACGCCTCCATTGAAAATCGTTCCGAAATAGGATAGACTTAAAAAATGCGTCGCGTCAAGTTTCGGGCACACAAAACCTGCATCCCCCTCCTTCTGGGTCTTTTTCTTTGCCGGGGGCTTTCCGCCCTCACGCCGGAACTGACGGGCCTCAGGGCCTCCGCGGCCCTCGCGGGGGAATACGACCGGGCCTTTTTCAACTGCCTCACCGGCGCGACCCAGGGTGAAGCGGAGTTCAACAGGGCTCTCTCCCTGGGGGCGGGGGTTGAATTCGGCGGCCTGGGCCTGAGCCAAACCTACATGACCTACCAGGTGAACACCTTTGTGTCCGCCGGGTACGCCTTCCCCTTCAAATTTCCGGTGTCCCTGGGGGTGTCCTACCAATTCAACGGCCTCCCCGGCTACCGGGAAAACACCCACACCCTCCTCCCCCTGGTAACCCTGGGGAATCCCTGGTTCGGCGCGTCCGTGGGCATCGCCTGCCGGTGGACGTCCTTTTTCGGTGAACAACCCATCCTGGAAACCCTGGGGGCCTACCGGATATACGTGAATCCCCTCCGCACCGCCAGATTCCAGGGGGGAATCGTCTTTTCCAACTTCGACGAGTTCAGGGCAAAAAATTTCAGCGCCTGGTCCATCGCCCTGAACACGGAGGTCAAACTCGTAAAAGGTTTTTCCCTCAAAAACGACCTGGAGTTCTACCAGTCCGGCAGCCGGAATCTGACGGCAAATTTCTACGGGATCTTGTACCGGGGAGGCGCCGCGTGGACCCTGTAAGGCCAGGCGCTCAAAAACGCCGTCGAGGGTTTTTCAGCAGGCGCGGGGCGGGTCTGCTTTGCGCCTGGGCGCTCCCCCTCCTGGCCTCCTGCCGGCTCGACGTGATGGGAACCCTGTTTTCCACCGACCTGGACGAGCGCCTCCGGGACAAGAACGTGTTCAATTTCCTTTCAACTGAGGACCGCGGCCTCGTGCTGGATCAGTCCTATTCCTTCATCGTCCTCAGCGACACCCACATCACCCCGGAAACCAGCAACGGGTTCGAGAACATCTTCGGGATAATCACCTGCACGGACAAATTCATCGTCCTCGCCGGGGACATCACGGACAACGGAAACGCGGAGGCCCTTCAGAAATTCATCGACATAAGCAGGACCTTCCCCATCCCCTGCTACCCGGTCCTGGGGAACCACGACATCTACTTCGGCAACTGGCAGACCTGGAGGGACCTGATCGGGTCAAGCTGCTACGCAATCGGCGGTGTGGGAACCTCCACAGAGCTCATCGTCCTGGATTCCGCCGGCGCCTTTTTCGGGGGCCCCCAACTGGACTGGCTCGCCCTCCAGCTCAAAAACGCGCCCCCCAATGTGTTCGTCTTCACCCACAACAGCCTCTTCCTCAACCCCGGCCTGGACTGGGAGCAGTCCACCGACTGGACCGACACCAGGGAGCGGGCAAAATTCCTCCACATCCTGGGCCGTTCCTGCCGGGGGGTTTTCATGGGCCACCTCCACAAGCGGGTCGAGCAGCGCATCAACACCGTGTCCTACGTGGCCATCGAGGACTACAAGTCCCACCGCGCCTATTGCAGGGTCCACGTGTCCCCCCAGGGAATTTCCTACGAATTTAACAATGCCCCTTGACTTTTTCTCCTTTTAGTGGTAGCTTGGATGTGGGGCAACGGTGTTGTCCCTACGGGGATGTTCCGGTTTCGACGGATGTGCCCGAGGTTTTGAATTGCAGGTGAGGTTCAGCCTGTCCTCTGAACAGACTAAAAACGATAACTGCCAAAAAAGAAGAAGACTTCATCGTCGAAGGTGACTTCGGCGAAGAGCAGTTCGCACTCGCGGCTTAACCCGCGGATGCCGGAAGGGTGATTCCGCCGCCTTGAGGGGTCATTCATTCCGCCGACAACCAGGGCTCGCTCCGGGCGGGGTTCGGACCGTCCGGGGGACTCTTCCCGGAATAGGGGGGCGAATCTTGCCGCGCTGCTACCGTCCCTCGACAATCACCTCGCGCGGCTAAACCTGTAGGCGTTCCTGACCCGCACATTCGGACGGGAGTTCAATTCTCCCCATCTCCAATCTCCAAGGGTGTCCAGCCATGAACGTACTCGCCTTTAGTTTCAACGCCATCGCGCCCATGCTCTTCACCACCGCCCTGGGGTGGTTCATTTCCAGGCGGTCCAAAATCCCCCAGGGGTTCACCGAATTCCTCAACAAGCTCTGTTTCCGCTACCTCCTCTCGTTCCACGTGTTCAACAGCACCATGACCGTGGATTTTTCCGCCGAATTCAACCTGGGCCTGGTGCTCTTCTTCGTCATCGCCGGGCTGGCCGTCATCGCCGGGGCAATCGCGGTGTTCACCCTCTTCGTACAAGACCGGGGCCGCAGGTGCAGCCTGATCGTGTGCTCCTACCGGTCCAGCAACATCGTCTTCGCCCTGCCCATGGCGGTCGGCCTCTTCGGAGCGGAGGGGATAAAGCCCGCGGCCATGCTCATCCCGGTCACGATCATCATGTTCAATTTCATCACCGTGGTCCTCATGGTGTACTATTCCCAGGGCACAGACGGAGCAGCGCCCCTGGGGGCCACCCTCAGAAAGACCGCCCTGGACGTGGTGCAAAATCCCCTGATCATCGGTTCCGGGATCGGGATTCTCCTCTCCCTCCTCCACATCCGCCTTCCGGCCTTCGCCCGGGGCGCTGCAACCATGGTGGCCTCCGCGGGCACTCCGGTTTCCTTCCTGCTCCTGGGGATGCAGATCGACTTCAGGAGGCTCCGGGCCGCGGCGGGTCCGGTGATCGGGGCCTGCCTCATGCGCCTCGTGGTTGTTCCGGGGATTCTTGTGCCCCTGATGGTCCTCGCCGGGTTCCGGGGGCCCGAACTGGGGGCCCTCATGGTGGTCTACGCGGCCCCCTGCGCGGTCACCAACTACGTGATGTCCCGGCTCTACAACCTGGACCCGGAATTTACCGGCCAGACCGTCACGATGTCTACTATTTTATCCATGCTCACAATGTTTCTGGAAGTTTCCCTCCTCCGGGCTCTGGGTTTGTTCTAGGCGACTCCGATTCACCTTCACCCGAAAATAGCAAGAAACGCAAAAAAAATGGCAAACAACCGCCTTTTTTGCAGATAAAAGACGTGCTAGAATTCACCCTAAGAGAAACTAAGGAGGCGGACATGAGCACAAGCAAGGTGTGTTCCCTAAAAGAAGCGGTAGAACAGTACGTGCATGACGGCGATCACATCGCCTTCGGGGGGTTCACGACGAACCGCAAACCCTACGCCGCTGTCAGGGAAATCATCAG
>JAISTZ010000151.1 GCA_031272345.1 Spirochaetaceae bacterium
TCAGCCGAGTAACCCTGCCGTATCAGCTCAAGGATTTCCTCCCTGCCTTCTTCACGCCCTTCCTCTCGGCCCTCTTCCCTGCCCTCTTCACGGCCCTCTTTCCTAAAACCTTCAATGTCATGGTTGGAATTGTAGTCCCATATCGCCTTTTGCCGGGCCTTCACCTCCGCGCGGAATACCGGGTCCGAACACATGTCAACCAGTGTTTTGTATGCCGCCGCTATCGCCGGGTTGTCCAGTCCTGCTTCCATATAGTCCTCCTTCGTCTTGGCCGTCAAAAACTTGAGCCAGTCCTTCAATTCCTGACTCATCGCCCCTACCCCAAGTTTGCTCAACTCGAGTGTATGCAGGGCGAACAAGTTTGTAAAGTCCTTATGCGATTTCACATTGAGTATCCGGTATTCGTTGTGGCAGTCTTTTTCCTCGCGGATAAAGGTGTCGCCGGAGATGATGATGCTCACCGCCGGTTTGAGGCTCCCGTAATTGTGCCCGGCGCCGAGTTGCTCCGTAGAGAGCATCCAGTTGTAGAAGAGCATCCGGGCCCGCATCGCGGCGGTCCTGAACACCTGAATCTCGATGTCGAAGACCTCGCCGGACCTGGTTGTGGCCTTCACGTCGAGGATGGCGAGTTTTCCGTCCACGGCCGGCGGGATGAGATTCGGGTCCGTGACCGTGAGCCCCTCGAAGGAGTCCTCCGGCGCCCCGAGGACCGCCATGAGGAAGTCCTTGAGCACAGGGATGTGGGTGAAAATCCGCTTGAAGACCAGATCGTTCAAGGGGGACAACAGTGTGATGGTTTCTTTCATAATAGATCCTCCACCCCTGTTATGTGGGATGACATGCCGTTTTGGGACACATTTTGGGGAAATTTCTGTGAAAATTTGGCGCCAGGCACATGCGCCTGGCATCAACACGGCATCAACCCCCCACGGTGCCAGGCGCATGCGCCTGGCACCGTGGGACCAGGGGCGGGTTCCCTTGACGGCTTCCTCCCCGGGGGCTATACTTCCCCCCTATGACTATTTCTGTTTTGGATTCCACCCTGCGGGACGGGGCCCAGGGGGAGCGAATCAGTTATTCCGTTCAGGACAAGCTGCACCTTGTGGAGACCCTGGACGAACTGGGCGTCACATTTATCGAAGCGGGGAACCCGGGGTCCAACCCCAAGGACATGGAATTCTTCAAGCGGCTCAAAAAACTGCGTCTCAAGCACGCGGAAGTGGCGGCCTTTGGGGCCACCAGGCGCAAGGACACCCGTCCGGCGGAGGACACGAACCTCCAGCAACTCCTGGGGGCCTGCACCGCCACGGTGGTGGTCTTCGGCAAGGCGTCGCCCTTTCAGGTGAAGGAAATCCTCAAGGCTGACATGACCGAAAACCTCGACATGATCGCCGAGACCGTGGAATTTCTAAAAGCCAATGACCGGGACGTGATTTTTGACGCGGAGCATTTTTTTGACGCCCTCCGGGAGGACAGGGACTACGCCCTCAAGACCCTGGAAGCCGCCGCGAGCGCCGGGGCCTCCTGCGTGGCCCTCTGCGACACCAGGGGCGGGGCCCTGCCTTCGGACATAAAAGAAGCTGTGGAAGCCGCCCGGAAGGCCCTCCCCGAAAACGTCGCCCTGGGGATTCACGCCCACGACGACCTGGGCCTGGGAATCGCCAATACCCTGGCGGCTGTGGAAGCCGGGGCGCGGCACGTGCAGGGCACATTCCTGGGCTTTGGGGAGCGCACGGGAAACGCGAATCTCTCTGCCGTCATCGCGACCCTGGAGCTCAAGATGGGCTGCAAGGTCCTCCCGGAAGGGATGCTCTCGCAGCTTACCCCCACGGCGAAGCGGGTCGCCGAAATCACGAACATCACCTTGAACCCGGCGCTGCCCTATGTGGGGCAGAACGCCTTTGCCCACAAGGCGGGAATGCACATTGACGCGGTCATCAAGAACCCCTCGGCCTACGAGCACATCCAGCCGGAAACAGTGGGGAACGTGCGGGTGTTCCTGATGAGCGAAGTGGCGGGCCGGTCCACCATAATCGAAAAACTCAAAAAGTTCGACCCCGGGATAGAAAAAAACAGCGAGACCGTGGCGCTCATCACAAAGAAGGTCAAAGAGATGGAACACTGGGGCTACCAGTTCGAAGGGGCAGACGGCAGTTTCGAGCTGCTGTTGCGGAAGACCATCGGCAAATACCGGCCCTTCTTCAAGCTCCACTACTACAAGATTCTGGGCGAAAAACCCCGGCCCGACAATTCCCAGTGTTCCTTTGCCCAAATCAAAATCGAGGTTGACGACAAGATCGAAGTGACCGCCGGAGAGGGTGACGGGCCGGTTCACGCCCTGGACATCGCCCTCAGGAAGGCCCTGGAGCGGTTCTACCCCGCGGTTTCCGCGGTGCGCCTGATCGACTACAAGGTGCGGGTGCTGGACGCCTCCACCGCGGCCCGGGTGCGGGTCCTGATAGAAAGCACCGACGGCAGCGACACCTGGACCACCGTGGGCGTGTCTGCGGACATCGTCGAGGCGTCGTGGATCGCGATTGTCGATTCCTTTGAATACAAATTCATCAAGGACGTGGAAAAGAAATTCCGCCTCCTCCTGTAGCCATGAACCGGGACAGACTCATCGCCCTGGGGGGCTGGATTGCGTTTTTGGGGAACCTCATGCTTGCGGCGGTAAAACTCGTCTGCGGCATCATCACCGGGAGCCTCGGTGTCCTTGGTGACGGCATAGACACGGCCTGCGATGCGGGGATTGGGGTGATTACCCTGGCTGCGAGCAGGGTGATTTCCCGGCCCTCGGACAAGGACCATCCCTGGGGGCACGGCAGGGCCGAAACCACCGCCACCCTGGCGCTCACGTTCATCCTGTTTTTCTCCGGCGCCCAGGTGTGCCTTGCGGCCGCGAGGAACCTCATCATCCCGGAGAGGATAGCCCTTGCCCAAAGCGGCATCGCCCTGGCGGTTACGGCGGTGTCCATCGCCGGGAAGCTCCTCCTCTCCCTCTCCCAGGACGTGATTGGAAAACGGGCAGCGAGCCCGATGATTCTCGTAAACGCCCGGAACATGCGGAACGACGTGATTGTGTCCCTGTCGGTCCTGGGCGGACTGTGCCTGGAGCGCTTTCTGGGCCTCCGGGGGGCCGATTCCGTGGCGGCCTTTCTGGTGGGCCTGTTGATTATCAAGGACGCGGTGATGAGCTTCCGGGAGACCAACATGGAGCTCATGGACGGGTCCGCCAACACCGAGCAGTACAAGCGGCTCTTCGAGGCCCTCAAGACCGTGTCCGGCGTATACAACCCCCATCGGGTCCGCATCCGGAAAATTGCCTCCCGGTTCGACATCGACCTGGACATCGAGGCCCCTGGGGAGATTACCCTGACCGAGGCCCATGAGCTTGCGGAACACGTTGAGCAGGCGATTAGGAAGGCCATCCCCGGCACCTACGACATCATGGTCCACGTGGAACCCAGGGGCGTGGCCCACCGGGACGAGGCCGAGCAGTTCGGCCTTTCCGAGCGGGACGTGGAATAGGCCGCCGTTTTCCCTCCTTAAAGAACCGGACTACCGGGAGAACAGCCCCAGGACCCGCTGGTAGGTCCATTCGCTGAGGACCAGGCCGTACCGGAGGGACTCCGGGCCGCTTTTGGAGGGGGAGAGGGGGATGAACGAGGGCACACAGGCGTATTCCGGGCCCGAGGGGCCGGTGATGGGGAAGATCCGCAGGGACGCGATGGCGCCGTTTGCGCTTTCGAGCCGGAGGACCGACCCCGGGCCGGAACTCCGGGCCTGGGCCTCGTCCGGGTCAATCAGCCGGGATGAACGCAGCCCAAGAATCTGAACGTAGGCCCCCTCCGGCGCGTGGAGGACAGGGCCGCCCGTGCCGGACGCCAGGGTGAGGGACTGCACGGCGCCGGCGTCCGGGGCGGCGAAGGACGGAAAAAGCCGCCCGTCCAGCCACAGGGCGCTTTCCGTGGAGAGGGACTGGGAGAAATCATCGTCAATATAGAAGGAAGAGTCACTGCCGGCGGAACGGGCCGCCAGAAGCCGCCCGGTGTAATCGTGTCTGCCCACGAGGAGGGAGGAGAGGGGGCTTCCCTGGGGGCCGAAAAAGTCCATGCGGAAGGCCGATTCCTCCGTGAGGGAATAGGCGGCGTGGGCCCTGGGGCTCTCCGAGATGGGGGTAAGACTCCGGGGCTTCCGGGCGTTCCCTATCAGGGCTGTGGCGTAGTCCTCCCGGAGAGGGAAGATGATGCCGCCCTTCCGTCCCCGCCAGGGAGTCCCCCTGGTTTCCAGGGAAAGGGAGTCCCCCTCCGGGCCGGTGAGGGTGATTTCTGCTATTGCGGAAGTGTCCGGCGCATTGAGGAGGACCCCGTGTTCTGTCCTGGGGCCGGATTTTTTGGCAAAGGAAAGCCCATAAAGGAGCGTGAACAGGGCCAGGGCGAATCCGAGGCGCGCGATCCGGACGGATTGGCGGTCCCTCATCGCCGCCTCCGCTTGACAAAAAACACCGCCCCGGCCAGGGGGAGCGCGAGGGGACAGAGGAGTCCCGTGATGACCAGAACCGGAAGACGCGCCGCGGCCAGGGTCTCCTCGTCAACCCGGTAGAGTATGTGCCGGGGGAGGCGCTGCCTGAGGGGGAGGAGCTCGTCCTCACCCCGGAGCCAGATGAGGGCGTTCACCAGGAAGTCCAGGTTCTGCACACTCGACGTGTATTCCATCATCAGGTCCGCGGCGAAATACTGGCCGCTCACGCAGACCAGGCGGGTGGGCACGGCGGAATCGGTGAGATAGTAGCCGGGGAGGGTCCCCGAAAGGGCCGCTCCCAGGGTGTACTGTCCCTGGGTTCCGCTCCCCCCGCCCGTGGGGGCCACCAGGAAGGGATTTGTCACGAAGGGGGGCTCCTTGCCGGGTTCGGCCCTGAGGAGCCACGCCGCGTCCGAGGTGCACAGGATGGGCGCAATCTCCGTGTCCTCATCCGGGAAGAGGGTGAGGGGACTCGCCCAGAACAGATTCATCCCGGAGAAGGCCCTGGTGAGGGGGTGGGGGGGCGTGAACCGGGGGAGCAGAGTCACCCAGGGGGGATAGTTCCGCCCTTCGATTCGGCGGCCGGCCCCTTCGCCGCTTTCCAGGGTGAGCCTGAAGCAGGAGATGTCCAGGACGAGTTCCTTCCCCACGTCTATGCCCCAGGCGTTCAGCGCCGGGAGGAGGTTGTCACGCTCAAGGGGAGTCACCGTCCACTCGGAAAGCAGGTCTACCCGGTTGGGGGACACCGCCGCAAAGACCCGTCCCCCGGCAGCCGCAAAGCCCTCAATCACCGCGGCCTCCTCCCTGGAAAGCCCCCCCGTCCCAAAGAGAACCAGGGGCGCTTTGAGTCCCTCCGGGGAAAGGAGCGCCTCCTCCAGGGCAGGCAGGGCCCCCGCTTCCACAGGGCTGACAGCAAAGCCCGCGTTTTCTATCCATGCCAGGGCGTAGGAATAGGTCAGTGATTCAGAATCATCCCCGTCAAGCACATAGACCAGGGGCGCGCCCCCCTCCAGGAGGGAGAGAATCCGCCGGTCCAGCTCGTACTCCAGGGTGTCCCCTTGCAGGATGAAGGGAATCACCCCGGTCTTCCCCAGGTATTCGATCACGATGCCCGAATAGGCCCTGGCGACTTCAAGCCGGTTTCCACGGGAAAGGTTGATGTCCTGTCCCGCAAGTCCCGCCCGGGCAAGCATGTCCGGGTCTTCCCTGTCCGCGTTCACCACCGTGAGGTCCGCCTTTCCCCTCCCTGCCTGGGAGGCGAATTCCCGGAGGAAGTCCTCGATGTCCCTGGTCTGGGGGTAGAGGTTCCGCAGGTCCGGGGAGAGGTAGTAGGTGATTCTGACTCTGCCCTCGGCGTTTGCCAGGAGGCCCCTGCCGTATTCGGAGACCGAAAACCGCCTGTCCCCCCTTACGTCAACCCGAAAGAAGATTCTGGTTGACAAAAGTATGCACGAGAGCGCAACCAGGACGATCAGAACCGCGGCGAGTCTGTTTTTTGGGGAAGCGCGTCCGGCCCTGCGGTTTTCAAATCCAATCACCGTAAGGGCCAGAAAGACCCAGGTGAGGGCCGCAAAAAACACGATGTCCCTGGTGTCGATGATGCCCTTGCCGGAGGCGTCGAAGCGCCAGGCAAAGGACAGGGACCGGGCAAGGCTTCCCAGGGGGCCGGGCATTTCCGCGTAGATGGGCGCGCCGTGGGCGCTGTTCGAGAGGGCGATTGCCAGGGCGGTGAGGGCAAAGGCGAGGGCCCTGTTTTTTGTGACAAACGACAGGAAGCACCCCAGGGCAAGGGCCGCCCCGCCGAAGCATATTGCCATGGCAAAGGACGCCCCCACGGCGGGGCCGTCAACGTAGGCAAGGACCGACGCGGCAAGGGGGACCGCAACGCAGGGCGCAAGGAAGGCGGCGTACCCCAGGAGGGACGCGAACCACTTGGCCCACACAAGGACGCCCTCCCCCACAGGAAGGGTCTCGTCCCACTCAATCCGGCCCCAGGCTCCCATGGTCAGGCAGGGAACAGCGAGAATCGATGCGTAGGGGATGAATTCAAAGTACAGGCGGATGTCCGCGGGGGGCGTCCCGGCGGTGAAGAAAAAGGACCCGAAGAAAAACCTGAACGCGCAGAGGGCGGCGAACACAAAGGCCGCGGCGTACACCCCCGGCTGGGCCGCCAGGGACAGGGCTTCCTGCTGAACCAGGAAAAAAAACATGGTCAGGGGATGTTTCGTCCGGCCCCGGCCGGGGAGGGTCCTACTCACGAGGGCCCCCGCAGAGGGCCAGGTAGGCCTGTTCCAGGGTTGGCTCCCCGGTTGCGGCGCAGAGCTCCTCCCTGGTTCCCGACGCCGCAAGCCCCCCGTCCCGCAGGACGTGCAGGGTGGAGCACAGGGATTCCGCCTCCTGAATCAGGTGGGTGGAAAGGAGCACGGTCTTGTGGGCGCTGAGCTTCCGCAACAGTTCCCGCAGGTCGTAGATCTGGGCCGGGTCCAGGCCGCTTGCGGGTTCGTCCAGGATGAGCGCCGGGGGGTCCCCCAGGAGCGCCAGGGCCAGGGACAGGCGCTGGACATACCCCTTGGAGAGGTGGACGGTCCTGGCGGAGAGGACGTCCCTGAGGCCCAGGGTCTCCACAGCTCCCTCCACGGCGTCCCGCACGGCATTTTTGCCGCTCTCCCTGCCCCGGCCCTCCAGGGCGATGGGCGCGGTAAGGAAGAGCATCTCCCGGACGGTGAAGTCCCCCTTGAATCCGGGGGATTCCGGCGCATAACCCGCCAGGGACCGCGCCCTCCGGGGATCCGCAGCCGCGTCACAGCCCTCAACCAGGACACGGCCCCCCGTGGCAAGGTGCACCCCCGCCGCCGCCTTGAGGATCGTGGTCTTCCCTGAGCCGTTGGGCCCCAGGAGGCCCGTAATGCTCCCCGTGGTTGCGGAAAGGGAGACGTCCCGGACAGCGGCTTTGGTTTTGTAGGATTTTGAAAAGCCCCGGAGCTCTATCATTCTGTGGAGTATACCATAAATCCGTGTAGGTATACCATAAATAGCCCTTGACGCGGAATATCGTTTTATGATACGTTTTCCAGACTAAACTTTTTTAAGGAAGGAAAACCTATGAATTTTATCCCGTTCTTGCAGACTCCGGCCGGCGGCTCAGGCAACATGCTCATGACGATCATGCCATTCGCCCTTATCTTCGCAATTTTTTACTTTTTAATGATCCGCCCGCAGAACAAAAAGCAAAAAGAAACGGAGCAGATGATTTCGGCCCTCAAAAAGGGTGACAAGGTTATCACCGTAGGGGGCATCCACGGAGTCATATCCTCAACCAAAGAGAAGACTCTCATCGTCAAGGTGGACGAAAACACAAAAATCGAGTTCAACCGCTCGGCCATCTCGACCGTTGTGGTGGACAAACCCGCAACGGCCCCCGTGGCGGCGGAAAAGAAGGGTCTTTTGGCGTCCCTCTTCGGCGGCAAAAAGGACGTGCCCGCGGAGGCAAAAAAAGAGCCTCCCCCGGAGGCAGGAGGGGCTTCCCCTGCCGAACCGTCAACCGGAGACGACAAAAAACCGGATACAAACTAACGCGGAGTTGAAACATGCGAAAAATCACGCGGTTCATCCTGGTTCTGGCGGTCATCGCTATCTGTTTTGGGTTCCTCCTTCCTTCAATTAACTGGTACGTCCGTACCCCCAAGGAAGTACAGACCCTGGCGCTTGGTTCGCTGGAAAAAATCAAGGACTATTCAATCGCCATGGCCCATTCGGACGTGATAGCCCTCAAGGCCCTGGCGGCTTCCGGGCCGGATTCACCCATCCCGGCCCAGTATTCCTGGCTCACGCCGGTCATCAAGGAAAACTGCAAGCTCCTCAAGCGGCCCGTGCCCGGGGGCATCAGGGAGTCCCTGCTCACCTTTTCCACGGAGGCGGAATTCGAGGCCGCCGTGGAATCCCGCTACCGGGAGATGATTCTCAAGGCAAAGCGGCTCTACAACAACTCGGTCAAACTGGGGCTGGACCTCTCCGGAGGCATGAGCGTCACCGTAAAGGCCGACCTCGACACGGCCTACGCCGCCCAGGGTCAGGGTGACACGGGCATGGACGCGGCCCAGTTCCGCTCCCACGCCATGGCCCAGGCCATAGACACCCTCCGGGGCCGCATCGACCGGTTCGGCCTTACGGAGCCGGTGATTCGCCAGCAGGGTGAAGACCGAATCTACATCGAGCTCCCCGGCGCGGCTGAGGCGGACAGAATCAACTCGATAATCATGGGCAAGGGCATCCTCAACTTCCGGCTGGTGGATTCCGGTGCAACCGAGGCGTTCACCACGGCATACCGGCAGAATCCCGCGGGCATCTTCAACGCCGCCGGAGACCTGGTGGACCCGTCCCTCATTCCCGCGGACTGCGAGGTCCTGGGGCTCTACACCAAGGACCAGTACGACCTGGACGAGCGGGTCGGCTATCTGGTCATAAAAAAAGAAATCGCCCTGGACGGCAAACACATCAAGAGCGCCCAGATAGACAGCGACCTCACGGGGAAACCCCAGGTCACCTTCAACCTGGACGCGGAGGGGGCGGTGATCTTCGGGGACTTCACCAGCGCCCACGTGAACGAAAACCTGGCGATCGTGTCGGACGACAAGATCAAGTCCTACGCCAGAATCAACAGCGCAATCACCGGCGGCAACGTGGCGATCTCCGGGTTCGGCCTGGACGAGGCCCAGGACTTGCAGAAGGTCCTCCAGACCGCCTGGCTCAGTGTTCCCCTGTCGGTAGAGAGCCAGCAGGTGATCGGCGCGTCCCTGGGGGAAGAAGCGATCGAGCAGGGCATGAGGGCCGTGGTGTTCGGCCTGCTGGCGGTGCTGGTGTTCATGTTCCTCTGGTATTTGGGCTCGGGGATAAACGCCGTGGTGGCCCAGATTCTGAACCTGTACATCATGTTCAGTGTGCTGTCCGCCCTCAACCTCACCCTTACCCTGCCGGGCATCGCGGGGATGATCCTCACCATCGGCATGGCGGTGGACGCAAATGTGATTGTCTTTGAGCGGATCAAAGAGGAGCTGCGCCTGGGCAAGGGCCGGGCCGCTTCGGTGGCCGCGGGGTTCAAGAACGCCTTCAGCGCCATCATGGACGCGAACATCACCACCTTCATCGCCGCGGCCTTCATGTCCCAGTTGGGCACCGGATCCATCCAGGGCTTCGCGGTCAGCCTGGCCATCGGGGTCGTCACCTCCGTGTTCACGGCCCTGTTCGTGTCCCGCCTCATCTTTGACTTCGGCACCGAGGCCCTCAAGAGCCAGAAGATAAGCATCAGTTGGAGACTCAAATGAAAAAAATAATCCGTTTCAGCCGGGCCTTTTTGCCCCTCTGCATTGTGAGCGTCCTCGTCATCCTTAGCGGCGCCTTCAGAATCGCCACAAAGGGGGTGAACTTCGGGCTTGACTTTGCGCCGGGCCTCCTTGAGGAAGTGCGTATCGCACCCCCGGCCTTCTCCCTTACCTACAACGGCGTCGCCAGGGCGGTCGTGCAGACCTCCTCCACCGGGCTTTCCATCATCGTGTCCGGGGCCGGGGCGGAAAACGCCACCTACACCTACCTCTACGGGGTCTACCCCACGGTGGGCAGCCTTACCGGGGCCCTGGGGCAGCTCGACGGGCTCACCGCTTCGGCAATCGCGGCCCCGTCGGCCTCAACGTCGTCCCTCTTTGTGGACTCCTCCGTGTCCACGGTGCTCTCCTCCACCCCCTACCTCTTCCACTACAACGACCCCGCCATGAAGGTACTCGACCCCGATGAGGTGCGGGATTTCCTCGCCGCTTCTGACGGTGAAGGGGGCCCCGGGTTCGAGGTAAAACGCATGGGCGCCGAGGGCGACAATTCCTTCCAGATCCGCACCGCCGACACGGGAGAGGAAGGGGCGAACCAGGCCCTGGAGGACAAAATCATCTCCAGCCTGCGGAGCGCCTATGGGAACGATTCCGTGGCGGTAATCCGCACGGACTTCATCGGCGCCCAGTTCTCCCAGTCCCTGGTCGTAAAGTCGATCCTTACGGTGCTGGCAACCCTGGCGCTCATCTGGGTCTACTCCACCATCCGCTTCAAGTGGGACTTCGCCCTGGGTGCGGTGCTGGCCATCCTGCACGACGCTCTGGTGATGCTCTCGTTCATCGCCTGGACGCAAATCGAATTTTCTACAATCATCCTGGCGTCGATCCTCACCATCATCGGCTATTCCATCAACGACACCATCGTGGTGCTCGACCGGGTGCGGGAAAACTTCAAGACCATCAAGGTGCAGAAGTTCACCGAACACCTCGACATGGCCCAGACGGAAATCCTTTCCCGCACGGTGATTACCACCATAACGACCCTCTTGGCCGTGGTGGCCCTCTTCGTCTTTACCACGGGCAGCATGAAGGACTTTGCCCTGTGCTTAATCGTGGGCATGATCTCCGGGGTGTACTCCACGATCTTCATCACCGGTGGGTTCCTGTCCCTTACCAGGCGGAACTGGAAACCCACTGAGGAAGACCGGAAGATCGGCGCCTTCGCCCTTCCTGCCGGCAAAAAAGCATAGTCCGCGCCGCCATGGTCGTCATGAAATTCGGCGGCTCCTCCGTGGAGGGGAGCGAGGGCATACGCCGGGTTGGGTCTATCATTTCCCGCAATTTGGAGCAGCAGCCCCTGGTGGTGCTCTCCGCCATGGGGGACACGACGGACTTCCTCCTCAAGGCCGGGGAGGAGGCCCTGGAGGGCAGGGTGAATATCGAAGCCCTGGAGAAAACCCACCGGGACGCCATGGCCGCCCTGGGGCTGGATTCCCTTCCCCAGGTTGACTCCCTCTTTTCCGAGCTGACCGGCCTCCTCACGGGGGTCTCCATGATAAAGGAGCTTTCCGCCAGGAGCCGGGACCTCCTGGTATCCTTCGGGGAGCGGCTCTCGGTGCGGATTGTGGCCGCCTGGCTGCAAAAAACCGGGGTTCCCGCCCGGCCTGTTGACGCCTGGGACGGGGGATTCCTCTCGAACTCCCAGTTCACCCAGGCGGAGCTCCTCGAGGACGTGTGGCTCACCATCCCGGCGGCCTTCGGGGACTACATCTCCGGCAGGGACAAAGCTGTGCCGATTGTCACGGGGTTCATCGCCATGGACAAGAGGGGCAACATCACCACCCTGGGACGGGGGGGGAGCGACCTCACCGCCACCATGCTGGGGGCGGCCCTCCGGGTGCGGGAGGTGCAGACCTGGAAGGACGTGGACGGAATCCTCACCGCCGACCCCAGGGTTGTGCCCGGGGCCCGCACCGTGGCGGAGGTCACCTACGACGAAGCTTCGGAGCTGGCCTTCTTCGGCTCCCAGGTGCTCCACCCCCGGTCCATGCAGCCGTGCAGGAAGACGGGCACCGTCGTGCGGGTAAAAAATTCCTACAACCCCGACGGGGCGGGTTCAATCATCCTGCCGGAACACACGGGCAATCCCGGCCCGGTGCGGGCAATCACGGCGGTAAAAAACATCACCCTGATCGACATCATCTCCTCCCACATGCTGGGGGCTTCGGGCTTTTTGGCCCACATCTTCAACCAGTTCCTCAAGTGGAACATAAGCATCGACGTGATCGCCACCAGCGAGGTGTCCGTCTCCCTCACGGTGAACACCGGGCCTGACCTTACGGGCCTGATTGCGGACATCGGGCGGGCGGCGGACGTGCGGTGCCACGCGGGCAAGGCAATCATCACCCTCATCTGCGACGTAACCCGCTCCAGCTCCATCCTGGCGTCGGCCTTCTCCGCCCTGTCCGGCGCGGGAATCAACGTGCAAATGATCAGCCAGGGGGCGTCCAAGGTGAACATCAGTCTGCTCTGCGAGGACAGGGAAGCGGATTCGGTGGTGCGGATTCTCCACGCCGCATTCTTTGGATGAACGCGCCCCCCAGAGCGAGCTCCCCCAGCACGGGGTCAATTTCTTTCCAGTTCAGGGACATGGGGAGAGTGTACCACAGGACGCCTCCTGAATCAAGGGGGCGCGATGCCGCCAGGAAAAACCACGCCGTCCGTGTCCGCCAAGACGCTCCCCCTCACCCCCCATTCCGCACCAGCCGGAAGCCGAGGAAGTTGTACCTGTCCGACGGACTGCCGTGGCTCCGGTAAGCTGAACGAAGGCTCTGCGCGTAGTGGTACCAGGACCCGCCGCGTAGCACGCGGTCGGAGCCGGAGGCCGCGCCCGTAGGATTCGTCTGCGCACTCGTGGGGTAGCCGCCATACCAGTCCCAGCACCATTCCCACACATTGCCGTGCATGTCATACAGGCCCCAGGGATTCGCGGGAAAACTCCCCGCAGGAGTCGTTTCCCTCAATCTATCCTCCCGGTAGTTCGCCTGGCGCGTGGTGATGTTGTTCCCGGTGCTGAACGGCGTCGTGGTCCCAACCCGGCAGGCATATTCCCACTCCGCCTCGGTGGGTAGACGGTAACCGTTGGCGTTCCTGTTCCAGGTGACATTGTCTCCGTTTATCCCATAGGCCGGAGTCAAGCCTTCTTTTCGGCTCCGGGCATTGCAGTATTCCACAGCGTCATACCAGGAAACACTTTCCACCGGCAGATTATATCCCTTGAACTTGCTGGGATTTGCCCCCATGACTGCCTCGTATTCCTCCTGGGTCACCTCGCATTTCCCCATGTAAAACGGCGACACCGTAACCCTGTGCTGGGCTTCATCGTCGTCCCGGCCCGCTTCGCTCGCGGGGCTTCCCATGATGAACGCGCCGCCTTCGATATATACAAAGCCGTCAGGAATCGCGCCCGGATTGGCGCCTCCGGGAACCGCGCCCGGTCTGGCGCCGCCGGTCATGGACTTCTGTATGTCCCGCACCAGTCCCGGTATCCTGTCGATGAGGCCGTCGATGTCCCGGGCGTAGATCTGGGAACCGTCTATCTGCACAAAGTCGGGGTAGGTGTACATGGAAATCATAAATACGATGCGGGTTCCCACTTTTGAGAGCTGCCCGGATATGATCCACCCGGCGTTCAGCACACGTCCGTATTCGGCGGTCTTGGCGGAATCAGAGAGCCTGCTTAACTGGAAATTCGCCTCCTGCGTAAAAAGCTTTTCCACGTCACCCCGGGGCACCACGCTGAACAGCCCGGTCTCCCTGCCCGCCCGGGAAAACCGGTTGCTGAAGTCCCCGTAGAAGGCCTGGGCCTCGCTCTGGTTTATCACATTGTCCCGCACTTCAAATGGAAACACGGCGGCGCGTACCTGGGCGTATGCGGCAAACACACACGCCATGAACACAAACCCTGCAACAACCTTCCTCATCGCAACGCTCCTTACTTCCCCTTGTTCAGCGTAATCCCCACCACGCCGGAATAACCGGGCGCGGGGTTTATGTTGATCCGCAGATGGCGGTTGTCCGCTTGCAGGGCGTACACGTTTACCCATTTGACTCGCGCAAGCCTTGCAATTGCCGGATTGGCGAATTCACATTCAAGTTCAAACACCCCGTCTTCCGCGCCCCAATACCCTTCCCCGGCCTGGGCCTTCCCGTCTTCCGCGCGTACCGTGACAAAACAGGTGCGGTCAGCGAACAGGCTGATGCTGTAGGCGTCCCGGAACGTGACGCCCCCGGCGGTGTAAGCCACGGTTCCGCTCCACACCCCGCCGAATTCGTCGGGGGAAAAGGGTTTGTTCGGCGGGGCGGGCAGCGGGGCCGTCCGCAGGGCGGGAGGGTCTTTCATCGAAAGCAGGGCGCTCATCCGCGCGTCGTCCCTGATGTCCGCTGTGTACGCCGCAGCTACCACCGCGGTTTCCGCGTTGAAGGCCTGGAGGGCCATACGGTAGGACGCGCCCGCCCTGGTGAGCCGCCCGGTCAGGAGGAGCTGCGCCCCCAGGATGTGCCCGATTCTCTGCGCCGTATCTTCGTCCAGGTCTGGGGAAAGGCCCAGAGTCTGCTCCCGCTTTATGGTGTCGAGGTTCGCCCGGTCAACCACCACGAGCCGCCGGGTGTTTACCAGCGCGGCGGTGAGCTCGTCTTCCACGTACCCGGAAAACGCAGTGGCAGGGGAAGAAAAGCCCGCCACGGCGAGGCTCACCCCGGCGGGGAGTTTCCCGCTGATGTCCCGGGCAGCCTGGGCAATGGCCTCGTCCAGGGACACGCCGGTGGGGGCTGTCTCCTGGATGACAGGCCGCGCCGGAGCCGCGCTTTGGGACGAGGGGGACCGCTGGGCAGGGCCGGGAGAGGGCACACTTGCAACCGGAGGGCTTGCGCAGGAGGCGAGTGCCGTCGCAACGGCCGCAAGGAGACACACAAAAAACCTGTCAAAATTTCTGGTCATAAAACGCGGACGTCCCCTGGATTTTCTTGTATCCATAGCTCTTTTGCCATGTTTAGCTGTATATTTCTATCAGAAAAATTATATAGTCTAAAAAGCATAGAGTCAAGCTCTATAGAGCAATATTTTTTGCCTAATGGACATAACCGAACAGTTACAGTTCGTAACTGCCCAAATCAGAAAATTGCGTACTAGACACGGTGTTTCTCAGTTTGAACTGTCTTTGAGGTC
>JAISTZ010000115.1 GCA_031272345.1 Spirochaetaceae bacterium
CCCACCTGGCCACGCCCCAGGGCCTCAGCCTGATGAACCGCTACTACGCAATCGCCTACGAGACCGGGCAGACTCCCACGCCCCTTTCCCCAGGGTCGGAGGAGCAGGTGGTGAATCTGGTGTTGACACGGAAGACCTTTTCCGAGGGGTTCAGGACAATCAAGCTGTCAATCAATCCCTCCAGCAATCTGATTCGCCGGGTGGAGGCAGTCACGGTGCAAAACCAAACCTTCGTGCTCCTGTTTTCAAACTATTCCCTCAACCAGGGCATAGCCGACCAGCGTTTTATTTACGATTCGCCCGCGTCGGCTAACAATTATGATAACTTTTTGTTTTCAGAGTAGGGGCTACTGTTATGGATAGTTTTGGACGTATCCTGCGGGAAACGCGGGAGGAAAAAAATCTCACCGTCGAGGCGGTCGCAAAAGAAACGGCGATTTCAATGCAGTACATCAATGCCCTGGAAAACGAGCGGGTTGAGGTGTTCCCCGGGGAGCCCTACGCCATCGGGTTCCTGCGGAATTACGCCGAATACCTGGGGCTGGATTCCGCAAACATCATCGCCCTCCTCCGGGCAAAGAAGATTCAGGAGTCACCTGTCCCGATCGAGCTCTATAAACCCCACCGTCCGAAATATCTGATTCCCCTGATAATTTCCGTGGCCCTGATTTTGATTCTGGGAATCGGCGCGCTCCTGTGGTTTATCCTGGGCCCCGCAAAAACCGACGAACAGCACAGCACCGCCGTAACGAATATCACGGGCAACGCGACCTACAAGCTTGCCCCGGGGGAATCCCTGGCAAAACGGGTCTACCAGGGGGACATCATCCTTGTGCCGCGCCCCGGCGGGGACATTTCCCTCACGGTCAAAAAAACCCAGGCCTCCCTGGACCTCTCCACCCCAGCGGGGGACATGTCCGTGGAGCTGGGTGAAGAAGTCGAACTCGACATCGACGGCAAACCCGGCGGGGAAATCATCGTGTTTTTGTCGGACATTTCCAAGTCGGACCCAACCAGGGGCGCGGAGGTGCGGATCGTGCTCAAGTCCGAAGCCGCCGCTTCCGCCTCTCCCGTCCCGGCGGTTGCGCCCATAGCGCCTGAGGCGAATCTGGGGCGCTCGGTGGTCATTCTCGAAGACACCAGGGCCTATCCCTTCGTGATTAACGCCACCTTCCGCTCGGCCTGTCTGTTCAGATACCAGACCGACCGGGGGGAGCGGCGGCAAAACTACTACACCGGCGGCCAGATCCTGACCATGCAGGCGAATAACGCGATCCGCCTGTGGATAGCCAACGATACGGCGGTAAAGCTGCAACTGTCCGCTGACGGCAAAAACTACGACCTGGATATGGCCTGGCTGGGCCGCCTCCCGGTCTGCGACGTGCGCTGGACCCGGGACAACACGAACACCTACCGCCTTGTGGTAACGGAACTTGACTAAATTCTTCCTCGACCAGCACGGGTGCGCGAAGAACCAGGTTGACGGGGAGGCGCTCCTTGCGGGTCTGTGCCGGGAGGGCTATGCGCGCACCCTGAACCCGGCGGAAGCGGACCTCATCGTGATAAATTCCTGCGGCTTTATCGAGGACGCAAAAAAGGAGTCCCTCCAGGCGGTGTTCCAGGCCAGGGCGGCCTATCCGGGGGCAAAGATCGTGCTCACCGGCTGCCTTGCCCGGCGGTACGCCGGGGATTTTGCCCAGGGTCTGCCCGAAGCGGACGCCGTCTTCGGTGACGCCGTTGCCCTGGGCATGGCCCTGCCGCGGGTGCTCCGGGGGGAGCGGGTGGTGGACGGGGGATTCTCCCTCTCCCAGGAGGGGCTCCCCCTCCGGCAGGACCTGCTTTCGCCCCCAGGGTCGGCCTATGTCAAAATCACCGAGGGCTGCGGCAACCGCTGTTCCTACTGCGCAATCCCCGCAATCCGGGGTCCCCTCCGGTCCCGCTCCCCAAAGGACATCCTGTACGAAATCACGGATCTCCTTTCCAGGGGCATCCGCGAGATAAACCTGGTGGGTCAGGACCTCGCCGTTTATGGCACGGACCTCGCGCCCGCCGACGGTATAGACAGTCCCCTCTCCCATCTCCTCCGGGGAATTTCTTCCCTCCAGGGTGACTTCTGGGCGCGCCTGTTCTACCTGCACCCCGGTCATTTTCCCCTGGACATCCTCGGCCCCATCGCCGACGACCGGCGCATCCTCCCCTATTTCGACATCCCCTTCCAGAGCGGGAGCGACCCGGTGCTCCGGGCCATGCACAGGCCGGGGACTGCCGCGGGGTACATCGCCCTGGTGGAGGAAATCCGCGCCCGTCTTGCGGTCCGGCCGCCCGTGTTCCGCACCACCTTCCTCTGCGGTTTCCCCGGGGAAACCGAAGAGGACGCCCAGGCAACGGAGCGGTTCCTGCGCCTCGCGGCCCCGGACTGGTCAGGGGCCTTTGCGTTCAGCCGTGAGGACGGCACTCCGGCCTATTCCTTCAAAAAGCAGGTTCCCCGGAAAACCGCCAGGGATCGGGCGCGGCGTCTGGAGGAAATTCAGGAGGAAATCACCGCGCGCAAACTCGCCGCCTGGGTTGGGTCCGAACAGTCCGTCCTGGTGGAGGAGCTCCTTGCGGCGGCCGCCCCGGATGACGATTCCGGGCCCGATTCCGCGGAGGATTCCTCCGGGGCCGAAGATTTCGCCCTTGCAAGGGCATGGTTCCAGGCCCCGGAAGTCGACGGGGTTGTCGTTATCCGGCGGGAGCACAGGGCGGCCCCCCTGCCCTTCAGGCCTGGCGACCTGGTCCGGGTAAGAATCACCGCCGTCCGCGCCCCGGATGTCATTGCGGAATGGATGGAATAGGCCGGGCATGGACGCCGCGGTAAAGAACGATTGAAAAACAGAACTTCCGAGCGGGGCGCTGGAGCTCTGAGGGGGTGAAGCTCCCTTTGTGCACCGTCGCTGTGTTGTTTCCTGGCAGTGAGTCGGACCTGTTGGGATTGACAGACCCCCCGCAGTCGGAGGGATTCGCTACCCTCGGCGGGGATTTTAGCCGCCGAGAATCAGCCTGGCGCAGTATTTGGTGACCGCCAGCATGGCGCATAGAGTCGCCAGGGGTATCAGGAGATTCGTCACAAAAAAGATGATGATGTAATTGATGAAGTCCTCTGCCAGGGCGTTGCCCAGGTCCCTGGCTGTTCCAAGGAACGACACAATCGACGCGCCGATTTTCTTGAGGCCCGTAACGTCCTTCTCCATGACAGAAGCGGCCTCTTCCTTCTCGGATATGCCCGTGAGCACCCCATCGACCCGGCGGGAGAGCAGCCGGTTCTCCACGATCTGGGCAGTCTGGAAGGACAGGGGGACCGCGGCGGACAGGGACAGGGCGATCAGCGTGAACAGGGGGATTACCCGGCCCAGGGCGGCCCCGTCCTTTTTGAGCCACACCGTGAGGACGCAGAGGATTATACACACCGGTATAATCACCTTGAAAATCGCGGCAAGGGAAACCGCCAGAATCAGCTTTTCGATTGCGACTGCGGCAAGGGCCAGCAGGAGCAGGTCCGACAGCTTGTCCAGGATATTGTCCAGGGGCCCCAGAAACTCCAGGGGATTGATGGACGCCTCGGCGAAGATGCTCAGGCCGATTTCCGCGGATTGGAGCACATTGATGACCCCGTTGATGATTTTGAGGGCCGCCCAGACCTTCAATATCTGGGCGGATTTTTGGGTGAGGGTATGCTGCATCCCCGCTTCCGCGCCGGGGCTGTGGGAAAACCGCGCCGCAACCGGCCCGAAGGAAAGAACACCGAGAATCAGCAGCGCCGCTGTGAACAGGATCCGCTTCTTCATGGAACCCCCTCTTTCGCCCCCGCTGGGGCTTCAGGCGCAGCGGGCGCTTTTTTCTTCCTGAACAGGGCGGCCAGGTTTTTCAGCGGGAAGATTCCCGTCACCGTGTGGTAGGGGTCGAAGTAGTCCCTGAGGGCGTCCCCCAGGAAATTGAACGCCAGGGTGACCCCCAGGAGGAACCACACCGGGTCGAGGAGCCAGGGGTAGGAGCGCAGGTTGTTCAGGGTGGAAATTTCCCGCTTGATGAGGGAGCCCCAGCTTACCGCCGGGTCCGTGATGCCCAGGCCCAGGTAGGACAGGGTGGTCTCGCTCATGATGAAGCCGGGCACGCTGAGGGCGACGCTCACGATCAACAGGCTGGCGATCTGGGGGATGATGTGGCGGAAGATGATGACGAAGGGCGGGATGCCCTCGACCTGGGCGTTCAGGATGAATTCCTCCCGTTTTATCGCGTGGACCATGCCGCGGATCGTCCGGGCCGACCCCGGCCAGCCCACCAGACTGAGGATGAGGGTGATCACCATGTAGGACTGGCCCGTGTCCATCTTGCTCGAAAGCAGGGACCGCAGGAAGAGAATCAGGTAGAGCCCCGGTATGAGCATGAAGAACTCGGACACCCGCATGGCGGCCCAGTCCGCCGCCCCCCCGTAGTACCCCGCGACGCCGCCGATGAGAATCGCCAGGAAGAGGGAGATGCCCGTGGCGGCGAACCCGATGGTAAGGGAGATGCGGCTCCCGTAGACGATGCGGGAAAAGAGGTCCCGCCCCAGGTTGTCCGCCCCGAAGAGGAACACCGGGATGTCCCCCGGCGCCCCGAACAAATGCCGCCGCAGGGGGATGAGCCCCCAGAGCCGGTAGGGTTCGCCCCTGGCAAAGAGACGCACCGGGGAATAGGCCCCCCGGAGGCGCACGTACTTCCAGGTTCCGGGGTTCACCAGGCGCATTTCCTGGGCCTGGAGGAAGCTTCCCTCCCGGATGAGGAGCCTTGCGTTTGGGGGCGAATAGGTGTACTCCGGGAAGGACCTGCCGGCGGGGTAGGGGGCGACGAACTCCGCGAAGACCATCACCAGGTAGAGCGCCGTGAGGAGCCCCATGGACACCCGCGCCAGGGGCCTGCGCTTCAGGTAGGCAAGGAAGGCGCCCATGGGACTAGGCGTGCTCGGGGCCCACTGCCTTCATGTGCTTCCAGCCCAGGGCGAAAATCACCAGGGCAACCAGGAAGAGCACCGTGAGGGAGAGGATCGACATGGCGCTGGACCCGGTGAGGCTCTTGGTGAGGCTGTACATGGCGGGCCCCAGGATGGCGGCGAATTTGCCGAAGATGTCGTAGAAGCCGAAGAATTCGCCGGAGTTTTCCGGGGGGATGATTTTGGCAAAGTGACTGCGGCTCGTGCCCTGGATTCCCCCCTGCACGGTGCCCACCAGGGACGCCAGGATCCAGAACAGGGTCGTCGCCGTGGGGATGCCGAACCAGTCCTGCTCCAGGCCGAACCCCATGATGAAGCCCACGATGCAAATCACCAGGTAGAGGCACACCGCCGCCAGAATCATCTTGAGGGAGCTGAACCGCTTGCTCAAATAGCTGAACAGCATGGAGCACGGGAAGGCTATGAGCTGGGTGAGGAGGAGGGCCAGAATCATGCTCACCGTGCCCAGGCCCAGGGTTTCGCCGTAGGCCGTGGACATGCTGATTACCGTGTCGACCCCGTCAATATAGAAGAAATAGGCGATGATAAAAAAGAACACCCCCTTGTAGCTGACGATTTTTTTTGCGGTCCGTCCGATGGCGAGGAAGGTCTCCTTGACGATTGCGGTCTGGGGTTTTTCGATGCAGTGAACCTGGGCAGCGGTCTTGAGGAAGGGGATTGAAAAGAGCCCCCACCACACCACGGTGATCACCAGGGACGCCTTGACCGCCAGGGACGTGGAGAGGCCGAACCGGGGGAAGAGCTGCATAAGGGCGATGCTGAACACGAAGGGAATCGTGCTCCCCCCGATGTACCCGAAGGCGAAGCCGTAGTTGGACACCCGGTCCATCCTGTCGCTGGTGGTGATGTCCGTGAGGAAGCTGTCGTAGACGAGGCAACTGCCGTTAAAGCCGATCCGGGACAGGATGAACCCCAAAAGCATGAGGGGCCAGAAATCGGTGAAGGCGCAGAACAGGGTGAAGGCCAGGCCGATGACCAAAAACCCCGCGAAGAGCTTTTTCTTCCACCCCCGGTAGTCCGCGATCGCGCCGACGATGGGGGCGCTCAGGGTGAGTACCAGCATGGACAGGGACGACCCGATACCCCACCAGAAATCCCCCTCTCCCCCCTGACTCCGCATGGTCCCCACAAAATAAATCGGATAAATCGCCGCCAGCATGATCGTGGCGTACACCGAATTGGCCCAGTCGTAGAGAATCCAGCTCTTTTCTGCCTTGGTGAACCTCTGTTTCTCCGCCATACGCGCCTCCTTTTGGATGAGTCATTATACACCCGGAGGGGATTTTCAACAAGGCGATTCCCCTTCGGAAGGACGCCCCTGGGCTTGATGTTCCCCGGCCCTTTTGTCTATCATGCACCCATGTTCAACACCCTGCACGGTCTGCTTTCCAGGACCCTGGACGGATTCGGATTTTCCCCGCCCCTCATCGAGGGACTCAATTCCTTTGTGTCCCTGATTCTCTTTGTCCTCGTGGTGCTGGCGGCGGCGAAACTTTCCTCGGCCATCCTCGTGCGGCTGGTGGAAAAAATCGTCCGGCGCACCAGGGTCACCTGGGACGACAGCCTGGCGGAGAGCCATTTTTTCCTGAGCCTCTCCCGGCTCATACCGGTCATCGCGGCCTACTTCATCGTCCCGGAATTCGTCAAAACCGGGGGCGTGGTTGAGGAATATGTCCGGCGGGTCATCCTGGCCGCCCTGGCCCTGACGGTCTGCCACATCTGCGCTGCCTTTTTTGACGGCGTCAACCTGATTTACCAAAAGAGCGCCGCCGAAACCGCCAAGCGGAAGCCGATTAAGGGGGCGGTCCAGTTGATCAAGGTGTTCCTCTACCTGGTCGGGGTGATTCTGTCAATCACCACCCTGGTGAACGTGTCCCCCCTGGGCATCCTCAGCGGCCTTGGGGCCATGAGCGCCGTGCTCCTGTTGATTTTTAAAGACTCGATCCTGGGATTTGTCTCGGGCATCCAGCTCTCGATGAACGACATGGTCCGCATCGGCGACTGGATCGAAATGTCCGCCTACAACACCGACGGCTTCGTCATCGACATCACCCTCCAGTCGGTAAAGGTGCAGAACTGGGACAACACCATCAGCATGATTCCCGTGTACGCCCTGGTGTCCGACGGGTTCAAAAACTGGCGGGGCATGAGCGATTCCGGGGGCAGACGGGTGAAGCGCTCCATATATCTTGACCAGCACTCGGTGCATTTTCTTTCAGAAGAAGAAATTGAAAGACTCTCCCGCATAAAGCTGATTGAAGAGTACCTGCGGCAAAAGCGCCAAGAAATCAGCGCAAACCCGGAGCTCCGGCTCACCAACCTGGGCACCTTCCGGGCATATACCGAAGCCTACATCAACGGACTGCCAGGCCGCGCCGGGGACCTGCTCAGCATGGTCAGGTATCTCCAGCCCAACGAGAGCGGCATCCAGATGGAGATCTACCTCTTCTGCGCGGACAAGGCCATCGTGAATTACGAGCGCTTCCAGGCGGACATCATGGACCACCTCCTGGCGATCCTCAGCGAGTTCGGCCTGCGGGTCTTCCAGAACCTCTCCGGCGGGGACATGCAGCTTATTGCCGGGCAGATTCGTGCAAAATAGTCTCAGGCCCCGAAGAGCCGGTCCTTCCGCCAGGCCGAGGGATTGCCCGGCCCCACCCAGGAGTTCAGGGCAAAGGAATTTTTCAGGCTGGAGGTGATGAATTTTTTTGCGAGGACCGTGGCTTCCAGGGGTGAGAGGCCCCGGGCAAGGCCCGCGCAGATGGCCGCCGAGGTGGTGCACCCCGCGCCGTGGGTCCACCGGGTGGACACCAGGTCGCCTTCGAGGAGCTCGAAATTTTTTCCGTCGAAGAAGATGTCCAGGGCCTTGCTCTGGTTGGGCAACTTGGCTCCGCCCTTTACGAACACATTCCGGGCGCCCTTGCCGTGGATTATCCGGGCCGCTTCCTTCATTTTTTCGATGGAGGACACGTCCCTTATGCCCGACAACTGGCTTGTCTCAAAGAGATTCGGGGTGACAACCTCCGCCAGGGGGAGGAGCTTGTCCGCCACATTGGCGTTGAGCTCCGGGTTCAGGGCCTCGTCCGCGCCCTTGCAGACCATCACCGGGTCGAGGACGTAGTGTTGAATCCCGTAGGTTTTGATGAAAGCGGCGGTGAGGTCCACCGCGTAGAAGGTTCCCAGCATACCGGACTTGGCGGCGCCAGCGCCCACCCCCTTGAAGGCGGTGACAAGCTGGGAACGCAGTGCCCCTTCGTCAACCGGGAACACCGAGTGGGCCCAGCCGTTGTCCGGGTCCATGGTTGCGATGGCGGTGACCGCCGCCATGCCGTAGAGACCGTATTCCGCAAAGGTCTTGAGGTCAGCCTCAAGGCCCGCCCCGCCGGATGCGTCTGAACCGGCAATAGTGATAACCTTTGTCATGGGCGAATTTATAGCCGCCGGGAATAAAAGTGTCAAGCTCCGGGCGGTTTGCAGCCCGGCGCGGTTTACACTTTTTTGTTTATGTGCTATACTCATCCCATGGAATCACCCATATTGGCGCCGTCGCTGCTTTCGGCGGATTTTTCCGATTTGGGAGCGGCCCTTGGGCGGATACGGGAAGGCGGCGGGAGCATGGTGCACTTCGACGTGATGGACGGCGTGTTTGTGCCGGAAATCACCTACGGGCAGGTCGTTCTGAGGTCCCTCAGAAAAAAAACCGCCCTGCCCTTCGACGTGCACCTGATGGTGGAGCGGCCGGAGGGGCAGATCGAGTCCTTCGCCCAAGCCGGGGCTGACTGGATCACCTTCCACGCGGAAGCCGCGGCGGGGGGGGCGGGGCTTGTGGAGAAAATTCACAGCCTGGGCAAGAAAGCCGGGGTGGCTATCGCGCCGTCCACGCCCATCGGGGCTCTGGAGGGGCTCCTTCCCGCGGCTGACCTGGCGCTCGTCATGGGGGTACATCCCGGATTCGGGGGCCAGGGGATGATTCCGGGGTGTGTAGAAAAAATCGCGGCCCTCGGGGCCCTCAGAAAAAAAGCAGGCCTAAGCTTTCTTATTTCTGTGGACGGCGGGGTGAACGCGGCGACACTCGGTCCGGTCATTGAGGCGGGGGCGGACATCATTGTTTCAGGTTCGGCCTTTTTTTCGGGTCAACTGAACTGGAGAGCACGGTAACATGAAAAAAAACGTACGAGCACTTTTAATCGGCGTGATGTTCTTTGCGGGTCTCGCATCTGCGGCATGGAGCCAGGAGACGGACGGACTCTTCCTTGCCCAGGGCTACGAAGCCTACCGGAGCGGGGACTGGAAGACCGCCCTGTTCATCTTCAGGCGGGCCGTGGCAAGCAAGGAAGGCGCCACGGAAGAAAACTACTTCATGCTCATCATGACGGAGATCTTCGCCGAGGACTACCGGGCGTCGATTTCCGATGCGGATACCTTCATCACCCTCTTCCCAACGAGCAAGTATCTTTCCTACGTGTACTACCAGCGGGCCAGGGACTATTTCCTTTTGGGGCAGCCGAAAGTCGCCCTTCCTGAGTTCACGGCCTTCTGTTCCACCTGGCCGGACCACGAGCTCTACCCGTCGGCCCTGTTCTGGATCGCCGAGTGCTTTTATGGGGACTTCAACTTCGAGGCGGCGAAGGCCCTGTACGAGCGCATCGTCAAGGACTTCCCCACGGACCCCAAGGCCGTGGACGCCCGGTACCGCATCGAGACGATCGACCAGCGGGGCAGGGAAGAAAAAATCCTCTACCTCCTCAAGGTGACCGGGGAGGAATACCTTGCGGCAAAGGAAGAATACGAAAAACAGCTCTCCCTGAACCGGGTTGAAGGGGTGGTCGATTTGCAGAACCAGATGAAGTCCCTGTCCGGGGAAATGCTGGGGCTGAAGGCGGAACTCGATGAGGAGCGGCAAAAGGCAAACGCCCAGGAGGCCCTGATCAACCAGCTCAGGACGGAGAACGCCGAGGCCAGGCAGGTAATCCAGAACACCGAGCCCCCGCCCCAACCCCAGGCTCAAGCTCAGGCTCAAGCCCAGACTCCTCCCCGGAAAAATGCGGAGGTGAACATGCTGCTGGAAAAGGCGCGGCTTTTGCAGACTATCCTTGATTCGGAAAAACAAGGGGGCGGTCCCAAATGAAGAAATTTCTGTGGGTTGTGTGGGGCCTTTTTTTGGCTTCCCAGGTCTTCGGGGCTGACCCGGTCCTTGAACAGGGAAAAACCCGGGTAAAACTCCGGGGAAAAAGCGGGACCTTTTCGGTCTACGTCAAAAATTCCAACGGGGACTATATCTCCCTCCTCTCCGAAAGGGACAGCGGGACCTCGTCGTTTTTCTCGCTCAAGGCGGACTCCAGGACGTACCGGCTCCTCCGGGCGGGGGGGGTTTCCGCAAAGGCCCGGAAGGACGGGGACAGCGCGGCCCTGCTCTACACCATAAAAGACACCGCAACGGCGGATGTGGTGTTCACCCCGGTGGCGACAATCCCCGGCGCCGAGGAGGACGCCCTCAGGGTCGAGGTCGTCATAACGAACACCTCCGCCTCGGAGCAGGCCTTCTCCCTCAAGGGGGTGTTCGACACGGACATCGCCGAAATCGAGGGGCCGGTTTTTTCAACGGCGATTTATCCCGCGGTAAAAAGCGAGATGGAATTCACGTCCCTCCTGTCCCACCGGTGGATAAGCACCACGGGCATCAACTGCTCCGTGCGGGTGATCCTTGCCGGGGCTGACATCACCTCCCCCATGTCCGCCGCCGTGGCGAACAAGAACGTCCTTGCCTCCGGGGAATGGAACAACCCGAAACACCCGGGCCGCAGTTTCAGCTCCTTCTCGTCCTTCAACGACGCGGCCATGGAGCTGATCTGGAATCCCGTGATACTGCGCCCGGGGGAATCCCGCAGCATCGTGCTCTACCTGTCCATGTCCGCGGACATAGCCTCCCCGGCGTCGGTGGTGTATTTCTCGGAACCCGGGGCAGGTTCCTCCCAGGGGGGGTCCCTGTCTTCGGGATTCTCCGCCCTTTCTCCGGAACAGATAAGCGCGGCCCAGCTTGACCCGGCGTACATCGAGGAGCTGTTAAAGAGGATTCAGACCCTGGAGTCCCAGGGGGACGCCGCGGACCTCAACGAGGTTCGGGCCCTGAACGCCGAACTCGACGCGATTTTCAGCAGACTCAGGCGGTAGCCCGATGGCGGGGCGTTCTACCCTTGACCGCGCAAAGAAATTCCTCCGCTCGCGGCGTTTCTCCAGGGCAATCAAACTCCTGGAGGGGGTCTCCCGGGACGGCGTCCCCCAGGAATACCGCCGGTCCTTCGACTTTTTCTACACCCTCGCCGTCGCCTGCATGTACCAGGGGGACATCGGCGGGGCAAACGACTACCTCAACAAGGCCCGGTCCATCTCCATGCTCGATCCCCGGCTCTTCCTGGCCCAGGGAGCCCTCCTCCTCCGCCGGGGTGACACGGCCAGGGCGGTGGAATACTACCTGAACGCCCTGGACATCGCCCCCAAAAACAGGACCGCCCGGAAGGCCCTGGCCTTCATCAGGGACCGCGGGGACAGCGAGACGATCACCCGGTGGGTTGAGACGGGCAGGATACGGCGGTTCTATCCACCCCTGGGGCCCCGTCCGGCGGCGGTGAAGGCGGCGGTCCTCGTCCCCCTGGCTGCGGCGGCGGCCTGGGTGTTCTTTTTTGTGGCCCTTCCTGCCCGGAATTCCCCCTCCGTCACCAGGGGAGACCTGGGGGGGCTCTCTTTGACCGCCGATGAATCCAGGGACGCCCTTGAGACGGACCTCTCCTCCGGGGCGTACCGGTACATCCTGTCCGCCAGGGAAATCACCGGGGCCTACGCGGCGGCCCTGCGGTTCTACGAAAACTACCGGGATAACGCGGCCCAGGTTGAAGTGAACAGAATCCTCAATTCCAACGCCTCGGCCGCCGTCAGGCAAAAGGCGCGGCTCCTGATGAACTACTTCACCGAGCCCACCTTCGATTCCATCAGGGACACCTATCCCTACCGGGACGTGGCCGCTGACCCGGCCCTCTACCAGGACTGCTTCGTGGTGTGGTCCGGGCGGGTTTCCAACCTGCGGGACACGGAGACGGGCCTCCGGTGCGACCTCCTGGTGGGCTACGAGAAGCTCATCTCCGTGGAGGGGGTCGTCCCCCTGGTCTTCGAGTCATCCTTCGACCTGGATCCGGCCCTGTCCGTCCAGGTCCTGGGCCGGGTGGCCCTCCAGGACAAAAAACTGATTCTTAAAGTAAAAAGCGTGTACCAGCCCCGCCAATAGGCCGGACTAGGCCCCGTTGTAGGCTTTGTCGTGCACCCCGGCGACCGCCCTGCCTGAGGGGTCGTTCATGTTCCTGAAAGCTTCGTCCCATTCCAGGGCCTTGGCTGTGGAACAGGCGACCGACGCCTCGTGGGGCACCGTGAGGGCCGCTGTTTCCGAGGGGAAATGCCTGGCGAAGATCGAGCGGTAGAAGTATTCCTCCTTGTTGAGGGGGGTGTTCAGGGGGAACCGCTTTGCCGCGGAGGCGAACTGCTGGTCCGAAACCCGCTCACCGGTGATTTTTTTGAGGGTGTCGATCCAGTTGTAGCCCACCCCGTCTGAGAACTGCTCCTTCTGCCGCCAGGCGATGGATTCCGGCAGGTAGTCCTCGAAGGCCTTTCTGAGGACCCATTTTTCCATCCTGACCGAGCCGTCCTTCTGTCTGCCCGACATCTTGTCCCTGGGGTTGAGGCCCATCGCCACGTCCATGAATTCCTTGTCCAGGAAGGGGACCCGCCCTTCGACCCCCCAGGCGGCGAGAGCTTTGTTGGCACGGAGGCAGTCGTAGAGGTGGAGCTTCCCGAGTTTCCGCACGGTCTCCTCGTGCAATTCCTGGGGGTTGGGGGCCCTGTGGAAGTAGAGGTACCCCCCGAAGAGCTCGTCCGAGCCTTCCCCGGAGAGGACCATCTTGATGCCCATGGAGCGGATCACCCTTGCCAGGAGGAACATGGGCGTGGAGGCCCGCACGGTGGTGATGTCGTAGGTTTCGAGGTGATAGATCACGTCGCTCACCGCGTCCAGGGCTTCCTGTATGGTGAAGTTCACCTCGTGGTGCACCGTGCCGATGTGGTCCGCCACCTTGCGGGCTGCCTCCAGGTCCGGCGCGCCCTTGAGCCCCACGGCGAAGCTGTGGAGCCGGGGCCACCAGGCCTCCTGGGTGCTGTCGGTTTCGACCCGCATGGCAGCGTACTTCTTGGTGACCGCCGCGATGATGGAGGAATCGAGCCCCCCGGAAAGGAGCACCCCATAGGGCACGTCGGTCATGAGCTGCCGCTTTACCGCGTCCTCCAGGGACGACCGGAGGAGGGCGATGTCCGTGGGGTTGTCCTTGACCGCGGCATAATCGAACCAGTCCCGCCTGTACCACTGGACCGGCCCCGTGTCTTTGCTGAAAAAATAGTGCCCCGGGGGGAAGTATTCGATGGTGTAGCAGACGCCTTCCAGGGCCTTGAGTTCGCTGGCCACGTAGTAGCGGCCGTTTTCGTCCCACCCCTGGTAGAGGGGGATGATGCCGATGTGGTCCCGGCCCACCATGTAGACGTCGTTCTTTTTGTCGTAGAGGGCGAAGGCGAAGATGCCGTTCAGTTCTTCGAGGAAATCCTTGCCGTGTTCAAGGTAGAGGGGCAGGAACACCTCGCAGTCCGAGTTGGTCTTGAAGGCGTATTTCCCCGCATAGCGTTTGCGGATGTCCTTGTGGTTGTAGATTTCGCCGTTCACCGCCAGGAACACGTTGCCGTCGGCGCTCACCAGGGGCTGCTTGCCCGAAAAGGGGTCCACGATGGAGAGCCGCTCGTGGCTCAGAATAGCGTTGTCCCCGGTGTAGACCCCGGACCAGTCCGGCCCCCGGTGGCGTATCTTTTTTGACATGGAAAGCACCTGCTCCCGGATGGCCTCCCTTTGGCCGTTCTCCAGGGGAGCGCCCCGGGCCTGCAAATCAAAAGCGCCAACAAATCCGCACATGAATTACCTCTTGGGGACGAATCTAGTGAAAAACCTGTCCCGCGTCAAGTCATTCTGGGGCCTATGGCGTGATCGTGCCGTTGTTGATGACCGTCCCGTTGTTGGTCAGGTTGCCGCCCGTGTTCAGGGTCCAGCCCGAGGGTATCCGCAGGGTGACCCCGTCCGGGATGGTGAGGGGCGCGTTCAGGGTGATGGTCTTGGGGAAATTGGTGTAGCTGGATATGTTTGCGTCGACGGCGGGTATGCTCACCTCGCTGCCGCAGGCCACCAGGTCGGTGTGGTCGTTCTGGTAAGCCGTGGAAGGGGCGGCGGACACGAACACCGCCGCTTTTGAGCCGGAGGGGCGGGAGAGCCCTCCGGTGATTCTGTAGGAGATGAACACCCCGCCCTCGGCGGTGAGTGCGCCGGACAGACCTGTAGTGCTGTTGTACGGGTTCACTCCCAGCGCGATGACCACGCCGCCGAGCTGGGTGATATTGCCTGATATGGGGATAGCGGGTGTTGAAGCATAATTTGTGCCAGGCATGTAACCGAAACCGTGAATAGACAGGGTTCCCAGGGTGCTGCGGGAACTGGCGTCTGTCCCGGCATCCGTGCTTGCCGCGCTGTCTATCACCATGGAAGTCCCGACGGCGAGTCCGATTCCGGCGGCAGGGCCGTACAGTTTGCCGCTCAGGTAATTCGTCCCCGCAAGGAGCAGGGTGACGTCCGCCCCTGAACCGTTGAAGGCCGTGTTGTTCATCGTGCCGCCTACAGCGATAGTTGCATTTTGCAGGGTCACCGTGACCGCCGCGCCGGACTCTACCGCCACCCGGTTCGTCCCGGTGCTGCCGGTGAGGATCACGTTGGCGCCGTTTCTCAGGGTAATCACACCGCCGGTGTAGAACCACTGGGGCCCTGCTGAAGCGGGGCTGCCCACATTGATCGTCGGCGGGCCTTCAATGACATAGATGGCCAGGCGGAGGCTTTCGGCCTTGCCGGATTCGGTTACGGTAACATAATAGGCTCCCGTGGGCACGTCGGAGGGGTGGGAGAGGGTGAGGGTTGAGCCGGAAACTGCCAGGTCAACCCCGGAAACCTCCGAAGCCAGGGCGTCCCCGCTCGCGGCGGCGTAGACCTTCCAGACTGCGTTCTCCGTAAAGGGCGGATCGTTGGTCAGGGTGAAGGGCACATCCGCCATGGCCGCGCCGATTCCCTTGTCCACTGTTTCGATGCTGAACGCGGGGGTTCTGGAACGCCACAGGGCCCAAAACTCTCTGCTGCCGTTGCTCCCCGCGGGAATAGCCGTTACGGGGCTCCCCTGAAACTGGGGGTTGTCATACCAGCCGAGGAAGACATAGGGCGCCAGCGCGGGCGTGGGGAGCGTGAGGGGCAGTTTATATGTCCAGTAGGCTGCGGGCGCGCCATCCGGCAGAGTCCCCCCGTTGGTATTGTAGGTGATGGGATACTGTGCAACGACATAGAGGGCCAGGCGGCTGCTTTCGTCCTTGCCCGGTTCGGTTACGGAGACGTAATAGGTTCCCGTGGGCACGCCGGAGGGGTGGGAGAGGGTGAGGGTTGAGCCGGAAACTGCCACGTCAACCCCGGAAACCTCCGAAGCCAGGGCGTCCCCATCCGCGGAGGCGTAGACCTTCCAGACTGCGTTGTCCGCAAAGGGCGGGGTGTTGGTCAGGGTAAAGGGAATATCCGGCAGGCCCTGATGTATCACGAAGCCCTGGCTTGTGGTTGGGGATGGGGTTGTTGCCTTCCTCACGGTAATAGAGAAATCCTTGGTAAAATGCTCCGGCGGGTCCCGGCCCGTGCCGTTGACGACGGTGGCCCGGATTACGGCGGTTCCCTCTTCAATGGCGGTGAATACGCCGCCGGTGATTACCGCTCCGGTGGTTCCGCTTTCAACGAGGCTCCACTCAACCGTCTTGTTTGTGGCGTTTTCCGGCGCAACCTCCGGGGAGAGGGCGAGGGGGACGTTTATGACCGCCTCGTCCGGTATGCCCGTGATGTCCTCCACCGGGACAAAGGGCGTCCCAGGAACATGGGGTATCTCAGGGCTGGAAGGCGCCGCGGGGGCAGGGGACGCCTCTTCCCTGCGCTTCTGGCGCTCTTCAAGGTAGTCCCGCAGGGTGTAGATGCCGTCGCACCCCGCAACAAAAACTGCCGCGATGACCAGGGCGGCGCACCAGGCAAGTTTCCTCATGGCGCCTCACTCCACCGTTACGCTGCCGGACACCCCGCCGGTGATCGCGGCCCCGGCGCTCTGGATGACCTCGCCGTTGTTGACGAGGTAACCGTTTGTGACCAGGGTCCAGCCCGGCGGCACCCGCAGGGTCGCCCCCTCGGGGATGAAGAACAGCGTGTTCAGGGTGACGGTTCCCGCGGCGGCCGCGTTGCCGGTGGTTCCGGTGAAGGAGATGGACACCTCGCTTCCCACAAGGAGCGCCCCGTTGGCGGGAAACTCGCCGGTGTATGTCCCGCTGTCGAGCACGGCGCTGGTGAGCGCCACCGCGTTGGCCGGGCTGCCGGTGAAGCTGACCGGGTCTTGTGCGCCGCCCCTGCCGATGCCCCCGGCGATAATCGTACCGCCGTTTATCTTGATGTCCGCCGTGCCGTTCAATGGCGCAGGCGTTGCTGAGCGGATGCCCTCCACGGCCACCACCACGCCGCCTGAGATGGTGATGTTTCCCGCCGCGCCGCGAGAGCTGGTGCCGCCGCCGCCGCCGATTGCCGCAGGCTCGCCGCTGCCGCCTCCACTCTGGGCAAATACCGTGCCCCCGGAGATGGTGACGACTCCGCCATGGCCGTTCTCGCCGCCGCCGATGCCCGCGGCTTTGGCGCCCCCTCGCGCGACTACCGTGCCGCCTGTGATGGTGATGTTCCCGCCATCGCTTCTGTTGCTGCAGCCGATGCCCGCCGCCCGCTCGCCTCCTGTCGCGTTGACTGTGCCGCCGGTAATGGTAACGCTGCCTGGAGCGCTGTTCGCCCGGGTGCCTCCGCCTATCCCCGTGCTATAGCGGACGCCTACGGCATTCACGACGCCCCCGGAAATCAGGATGGTCCCGGCGTGGTTGGCTCCGTTTTTGTCTCCTACGGCGTCCCATTCGCCGCCCCCGCCGATAGCCGCGCCTCCCTGCCATGTGCTGCCAACATCGCTTGCATAAGCAGTAACCGTGCCTCCGGCGATGGTGATTGTACCGCCCGGTTCGGCTATACTGCCCCCTATACCGGCCCCTGCGCCGTTTGTTTGGCCGCCCCTGGCGGAGAGGCTCCCGGTTTCGGCGTGGCTGCTTGTTGGGGTTCCCGCTCCGGCGCTTGCGGCGCTGTCGATAACCAGGCTGCGACCTGTCGTAACATGCACCCCGGCGGCGCCGCCTCCGCTGGTAAGCGTGTTTGTCCCCGACAGGAGTATGGTTACTGTTGCGTCGTTTTCTATGTCAAAGGCGCAGCCGCCGGCGTCGCTCAGGTCGATAGTAACATCATCCAGCGTCACCCTGACAGCCGCACCGGACTCTACCGCAACGCGGTTCTGCGCCGTGCTGCCGTAGAGGGTCACGAATGCGCCGTCCTGTAAAGTGATGACCTTTGTATCGCTGTCGTAGGACCAAAGCGTCCTGGAAGTCGAGGCGGTCATGGCGACATCAATAGAGTCCACCCCCACGGTAATCGTGAACGCTTTTACAAAGTCCTTCCCCCTCCACAGGCCGTCCGCGACCCGCGCGGTGATGACCGCCGTGCCCACCGCCGCGGCCCTGAAGACGCCCCCGGTGATGGCTGCCCTGGCGGTTCCGGGATCGGAGACGGACCATGCAACCGTTTTTTTGGTGGCGTTATCCGGCACAATAACCGGGGAGAGGGTGAGGGGCGAGCCCATGACCGCCCCGGAGGGTATGCCCGTGATGTCCGCTATCGGGACGAAGGCCCGGTCATCCAGGTAGTCCCGCAGGGTGTAGATGCCGTCGCACCCCCCAACAAATACCGCCGCGATGACCAGGGCGGCGCACCAGGTAAGCTTCCTCATGGCGCCTCACTCCACCGTTACGCTGCCGGACACCCCGCCGGTAATCGCGGCCCCGGCGCTCTGGATGACCGTGCCGTTGTTGACGAGGTAACCGTTTGTGACCAGGGTCCAGCCCGGCGGCGCCCGGAGAGTCGCCCCTTCCGGGATGGTGAGGGGGGCGTTCAGGGTGACGGTTCCCGCGGTGGCCGTGTTGCCGACGGTGCCGGTAAAGGAAATGCTCACGGCTGAACCCAGGAGGAGCGCCCCTGTTACGGGGAACTCGTCCGCGTATGTCCCGCTGTCGAGCACGGCGCTGGTGAGCGCCACCGCGTTGGCGGGGCTCTCGGCGAAATTGACCGTGTCTACCCCTAGCCCGATGCCGCCCGCGATAACCGTGCCGCCTGAGATGGTGATGCTCCTGGGGCCGGGGCCGCCTTCGCCTGAGGAGCGGATGCCCTGGGGCGCTGCCACCACGGCGTTCTCCTTAATTACGATGACGCCCGCCGAGTCGCCTTCCCATTGATCACTATTGGCCCAGCCGCTCCCGCCGATGCTGGCGCCGGGGCCCTGGGCATTGCCGCCCTGGGCGAAGACCACGGCGTTCCCGCCGATGGTGATGTAGCCGCCGGTTTTCTGTCCGGCTGCGTTACCGCTGGTTCTGGAGTAGCCGCTCCCGATGCCCGCGCCGCCTCCCGCGCCTGTTGCCGTTACCACCGCGCTGCCCGCAATGTTGATAGTCCCGCCTGAGCCGTCAGCGCCGCCGCCGATACCCGCACCGTACCGGTCGCATGTAGCGTTCACCGTGCCGCCTGAAATGGTGATGGTCCCGCCATAGCCATAGCCGCCGCCGCCGATACCCGCACCCCAGTATCCTCCTTGTGCGGTTACCGTGCCGCCTGAGATGGTGATGGTCCCGCCTGCGCCGAATTCGCCACCGCCGATACCCGCACCCCAGTCTCCTCCTTGTGCGGTTACCGTGCCGCCTGTGATGGTGATGGTCCCGCCATTGCTTCTGGCACTGCCGCCGATACCTGCGGCTTTGCTACCTCCTCCTGTCGCGGTGACTATGCCGCCTGAGATGGTGACGCTGCCTGGAGCGCTATTCGCGTAGGCGCCTCCCCCTATCCCCGCAGTGTAGTCGCCGCCTATGGCAGTCACAATGCCCCCGGAAATCAGGATAGTTCCTGCGTGGTTGGCGCCACTAAAGTAGCCTATGGCGTCCAATTCGCCGCCGCCGCCGATGCCCGCGCCTCCGGCCCAGGCGCCGCCGCCTGCCGCGCCATGAGCGGTAACCGCGCCTCCGGCGATGGTGATTGCGCCGCCAGGCTCGCTCATGCCCCCGCCAATCCCTGCTCCGGCGCCGTCCGCGCTGCCGCCTGTGACGGTGAGGCTCCCGGTTTCGGCGTGGCTGCTCGCCGCGCTGTCGATGACCAGGGTGCGTCCTTCCGTAACATGCAGCCCTGCGGCGCTGCCTCCGCTGGTAAGCGCGTTTGTCCCGGAGAGAAGCAGCGTCACTGCCGCCCCATCCCCAAGGTCAAAGGCGGCGTTGGCTGTTTCGCTCACATTGATCGTGACGTCTTGCAGCGTCACCGTGGCCGTTGCGCCGGGGGCCACCGCAACGCGGTTCTCCGACGTAACGCCCATGAGGGTCACATCCGCGCCGTCCTCTATGGTGATGACCTTTGTTCCGCTGTCGTAGGACCAGAGCGTCCCGGAAGTCGTGGCGGTCATGGCGACATCAATAGAGACCACCTGCACGGCAATCGTGAACGCTTTTACAAAGTCCTTCCCTTTCCACAGGCCGTCCGCGACCCGGGCGGTGATTTTCGCCATGCCCTCCGCCGCGGCCGTAAAGACGCCCCCGGTGATGGCTGCCCCGGTGGCTCCGGGATCGGAGACGGACCATGCAACCGCCCTGTTCGTGGCATCCCCCGGCACAATAACCGGGGCGAGGGTGAGGGGCGGGCCCATGACCGCCACGGCGGGTATGCCCGTGATGTCCGCTACCGGGATGAAGGCCCGGTCATACAGGTAGTCCCGCAGGGTGTAGATGCCGTCGCACCCCCCAACGAAAACTGCCGCGATGAGCAGGAAAAGGGCTATGAGGAAGAACCGTCCCCGGCTCGTCAGGCCGCTGTGCGTGTGTGGGTATTTTTCGTTCTGTTCATCCATCACACCAATCCTTTTCCCCTCTCCCTCACTCCACCGTTACGCTGCCGGGGGAAACAGCCGATTACGCCGCACCCGGTCTCTACTGCGCCGCCGCGGGCGGTATGTATCTGACCCGGATGTACCCGTTAGCGCCGGCGGCCGCCGGCTTGGCGACATAGCCTGATTCGCCGCTCTGTTTGGTGACGCCGTTCGAGAACTGGTACTGCGGGAAGGCCTCCAGGAGCGCCGGGTGGTGCTCTGTGTCCCCGCAGCCCGCAAGCCCGAATACATAGCCCGAACCGCCGCCGCCGCCTGTGCCGTATCGTAAGCCCGAACTGCCGGCGCCGCCGTAGTAGCCGCCGCCGCCCCCGCCGCCGCTTGTATAAGCGTTGTTATTAGCAATCCCGCCCGTACCGCCCACGCCCCAGGCCCCAGAGCCGTTTCCCGTACCGCCGGCTGTCTGTGTACCGCCTGTTGCCGCGCTGCCGCTTCCGCCGGAGAGTCCCCCGCCAACCTGGCCGTTACCGGCATCGGCGCCGCCCCCGCCTCCGGCGACCAGAATCCGCTGGGCAAGCACGGTCGTGTTGTTCCAGGCGCCGTTTGCCAGGCTGATGGACGAGGCTCCGCCGCCCACGCCGCCATAAACATTCGAGTTGGAGACTGCTCCACGTTGTCCACCGCCGTTCCAGGTACTGGCTGCGGCGCCGGTGTACAGATACAGCGTGGTTCCCAAGGCCGCACTCAATGTCCCCTTTGCGTACCCCCCCGCGCCGCCTGTACGGGAGCCGCCATAAGGGCTGGAAGCATTTTCGCCGTTGCCGCCCCAGGCCTCGAAGATGTAGGCGAGGGTTCCGTCAACAGCAGCGGGCGTCCACGCCGCAGCCGCGCCAGAATAGGCGTAGTTGGCAACCATGCCGCCTGTGGCGCTGTCGTAGGTCCAGGGGCCGGCAACGGTGTACCAGTGGGCGTAGAACGTCTCTTCATGGCCGACGGCAAGTATATCGGCGGCGCTTTGCTGGGTTCCCCCTGCGGCCGCATCGTACCAGCCCAGGAACACCATGCCGGTCTGCGCCGTAACAGGCCAGGGGATGTCCGCCGCGGTAAAGACCACTTGGGTTACCGAAGCGTTTCCGTCCACCGTAACACCGTTGAAATCGAAGGTCCATTCTGCCCAGCCGACGATGACCGCAACGTCCGCCGTTATCGCCCAGGGCTCAAAGCCCGCGCCGGCATCATCGGTCAGACGTATGTTGGTTCCGTTTACAAGCACATACCAGCCGTAGAAGGTATCACCGCCCCTCACGGGCACATCCAGGGTGTAGGAAGCGCCGTAGGTTACCGTCGTTGAAGCGGGGCTGACCGTGCAGCCGTCCGCCGTGGAGTAGGTCACCGTGTAGTCATTCGCCGTCCAGGCGGCGTAGACCGTGGTGTCTGTGTCTCCCGCCCAGGGGACGAGGCTCGCTCCCGCGGCGTCGGTCAGCGGCGCGCCGGTTCCGCCGGCATCCGTATACCAGCCGTGGAAGGTGTAGCCGGTCTTTACGGGCACTGCCAGGGTGTAGGAAGCGCCGTAGGTTACCGTTGCTGACGCGGAGCTGACCGTGCAGCCGTCCGCCGTGGAGTAGGTTACCGTGTAACAGATGACAACGGGCGTTTCCGGGGCAGAAGGCGCCGCAGGGCCGGAGGGCGTCCCGGCCTTTTTTTCCCGGTCTTCAAGATAATCCTGCAATGAGTAGTGATCGCAGCTCCCGATGAACAGGGCCGCCGCCGTAGTGATAAGGCAGA
>JAISTZ010000129.1 GCA_031272345.1 Spirochaetaceae bacterium
TTCCGGGTGCTGGACGAGCTGCGGGAGGCCTGCGAGATTCCCGTGTGGCACGACGACGCCCAGGGCACGGCCTGCATCACCCTGGCGGGTCTCCTCAACGCCCTGAAGCTGGCGGGCAAAAAGCTTTCCGAAGCAAAGATCGTGCTCCTTGGGGCGGGCGCGTCAAACACCACAATCGCCCGGCTTATCATGGCCGACGGCGGGGACCCCGCAAAGATGGTCGTGTTCGACAGCAAGGGGAGCCTCCACCTGGGCAGGGAGGACCTCAAGAACGACAGGAAAAACTACCGCAAGTGGGAACTCTGCGAGCGCACCAACCCGGCCAGGTCCCCCTCAATCGAGGCCGCCATGAAGGGCGCGGACGTGCTCATCGCCCTGTCAACGCCTGGACCCGACACGGTCAAGCGGCCCTGGGTGCGCTCCATGGCGGACAAGTCCATCGTGTTCACCTGCGCCAATCCCGTGCCCGAAATCTGGCCCTACGCCGCCAAGGAGGAGGGCGCCTTCATCGTGGCCACGGGCCGGGGGGACTTCCCCAACCAGGTGAACAACTCGGTGTGCTTCCCCGGCATCCTCAAGGGCGCCCTCCTGGTGCGCGCCCGGAAGATAACCGACGGCATGGCGATCCGCTGCGCCCATTCCATCGCGGACTTTGCGGAGAAGCGGGGCATCACGCCGGACAACATTGTCGCCACCATGGAAGAGACCGAGGTCTTTGCGGTGGAGGCCGCGGACGTGGCCCAGCAGGCCATCAAGGAAGGGGTCGCCAGGGTAAAGCTGTCCTGGGACGAGGTCTATTCCAAAGCCAGGGCGGACATCTCGGAAGCCAGGGCCCTTGCGGGGGATCTCATGAAGCTTGGGCACATCAAGGAGCCCCCGGCGGAAATGCTGGAGCAGGCCCTTGCGGACGCGGTGGCCGCGGTGAAGAAGTAGCGTCGTTCCGGCAGCGCGGTTGCCGCGGTAAAGAAGTGAGGGCAAGGCCCTCCTGCCCTACTTCGTGGCAATGGCGGTGGCGCTATCACCCTTCGTTTTTCCAGGCGGTGTACAATTGCAAGGGGCTTTCCCACCAGCGTTTTGTCGGTTCATTTTGTCAGTTGTATGAAAACGCGGCAACGTTATAATCTCGGGTTTGGTAATCGCGGTCAAGCCGCCGTGGTACAGCATCATTGCGCCGCCTCCATGTATTCGTCAATCAGCGGCAGAATGAAGCGCGGCCCCTGTGTATGGAGCACATCGTAATTGCTGAAGAGATAGTCCAGGACGCCGGTTTTTTCAAATTTTTCCGCCGCGCCCGCGCCGGATATGTTATGCTCCCGTGCATAAGTTTCTATGCAAAATGCCGTAAAAGCCGCTTTAGGGGGCCGCCGGTACCACTCCATAGGGTCAGTATACAAACTATCACAGCCTCGCGCAAGGCAGTAGGGTTGTCCGGAAACTCCTGTTTCTGAGCAAATTCCTATAAAAAACGCGATTTTGTGGGGGGTTTTTGAAGAAATCCGGGGGATTTTGCTTGACAAAAGAGGCCTGGGAGGAGTAGAATCTCCCCATACAGTCGAATGTCGACAATACGGTGTGCGAAAGGAGGTTACCGGTGGACACACTGTTGCAGTTGCTAACGCGGGGCCTGGAAACGGGCAGCATCTACGCGCTTACGGCTCTTGGCATCGTGCTGATTTTCAAAACTAACGGCACGGTGAACTTTGCCCAGGGGACTATCGGCATGTTTTGCACCTACACCGCCACCTGGATCTTTGCCAAATTCGGAGCGCCGGTTGCCGGTTCTGTGGTTGGGGCGGTGGCGGCCGCCCTTGCAATCGGCGTGTTTATGGACATCGCCGTTATCCGGCACACCGCAAAGGTTGGGGCGGTGGGCAAGCAGATAATCACCCTCGGTTTTTTTATGATGATTCTGGGCATTACGCCCATGGTCTTCGGAATCAACCTGCTCAGCCTGCCCAAGCTCGTTCAGGGTAACCTGGAGCTGGCCGGCGGGATTGCCTTTTCAGCTAACGGCTTTTTGAACATCATCATCGGCGTGGCAATCACCCTGGCGCTTTTTTTGACCCTCCAAAAGACAAAACTCGGCCTGGCGGTGCGGGCTACCGCCATGGGCGAATCCACCGCCCGGATGCTCGGTATTCCCACCAAAACCGTCACGATGTTCGCCTGGGCGTGTGCGTGCGCGTTGAGCGCCCTCTCCGGGGTGATGATAGCCCCCTCAACCACCGTGTCCCTCACGGTGATGGACGCCGTGCTCAGCAGCGCCTTCCTCTCGTGTTTTTTCGGGGGCTATCAGACCTTCCATGGGCCGGTGATTGCCGCGTTCATCATCGGTATCGCAAAAAATCTTATCGTCTACTACTGGTCTTCCGTGTGGGGAGAGCTGATGATCTACATCGTTGTGTTTGTGTTCATCGTCTTCAGGCCGAATGGACTCATCGGCAAGGCGCCTGTCAAAAAAGTATAGGAGGACTTTGTAGTGACAAAACCGCTCGCAAAAAACCAGACAAATAGCGGGGCAAAAAACCTTCTCGCCAATCCGTACCTGCATTTTGTGCTCATCGGCGCGGTTCTGATTCTGGCGCAGGTTCTTGCCAGAAACGGCATCCTCATCACCAATTCCACCGTGACCCTCCTTGGGGGCGTCATCATTTACGCGATGGCCTGTCTTGGGCTTGACCTGCTCCTGGGCTACGGCGGCATGATTTCCCTGGGGACTGCGGGATTTATGGGCCTTGCCTCATACGTGTCCGCATACATCACGGTGAATCTTCACCTGCCCTTTGAGCTCGGAATCCTCGCGGCCATTGCCGTTTCGGTGTGCCTTGGTCTGCTCGTGGGACTCGCGTCCCTCCGTATCGAAGGGATATACCTGGCGATGGCAACGATGATTGTGGCGGAGATCCTCAAGAAGGTGTTTGAGGAAGCCGAATGGTTCACGGGCAGCTACACGGGCACAAAAGCCGCCTACCCCACCCTCCTGGGCTTTCACCTGGACCGCACCTCCACCTTCATCATGATCGTCGTGGTTCTCGTGCTCATGATGACTCTCGCTCACCTCGTGGTGACGAGCCGCCCGGGGCGGGCGCTCCACGCCATGCGGGGAAGCGAGGTTGCGGCCCAGGCCATGGGGATCAACATCCTCCTGTACCGGCTCTTCGCGTTTTCCCTTGCCACGGGATTCGCGGCGGTGGCCGGTGTGATGTACGTGCACTATTTCCGGTTTTCCTTTCCCTCAACCTGGGTGCTCGCCCTGTCCCTCAGCGTCCTGTCGGCGGTGATCATCGGGGGGCCGCGGTCCGTGTACGGCAGCCTCATCGGGGCCTTCATCGTGTTCGCCTTTCCGGATCTGGTGCTGAAGAAGCTGCCGGTCATCGGGCAAATCAACGGCATCGCCCTGGTGTTTAACGGTCTGCTCATTGTGCTGGTGGTGCTGTTTTATCCTTCAGGACTCGTCCGGGTGTTTTCGGACATTAAGCTGCTCCTTGTGCGGCACAGGAACAGGGGAGGCGCTCAATGCAACTGAATGACGACGAGGTCCTGAGAGTCAATAATCTTTCCATAAGTTTCGGCGGACTAAAGGCGGTGGACAATTTCTCCCTGGCTATCCGCAAAAAAGAAATCTTCGGCCTCATCGGCCCGAACGGCGCGGGAAAGACCACGGTGTTCAACTGCATCACCCAGTTCTACCGGCCCAATGCGGGGGAGGTGATTTTCAGGACAAAGCAGGGGGACGTGGTGAACCTCGTGGGCAGGAAAGTCCACACCATCATCCGCCTGGGACTTGTGCGCACCTTTCAGAACGTGGAAATCATCCGGGAAATTTCCGTGCTGGACAACCTGCTCGTGGGCGCCCACGCTGAATACAAGACCTCGCCGCTTTCACAGATACTGCGGCTGCCCGCTGCCCGGCGCGAAGAACGCCTCATGCGCCAAAAGGCCGCCGACATTCTCGCCATCCTCGGCCTCTCTGAACTGCAAGATGTTCCCGCCGGGGGACTTTCCTACGGGGTGCTCAAAAAAATCGAGCTTGCCCGCACACTCATCTCCGGTCCGGTTCTGATAATCCTTGACGAACCCGCCGCCGGGCTTGACGACACCGAGACCCTCCAGTTGTCCGCCATCATCAAGGATTTGCGGGACAGATTCGACTGCGCTATCTTGCTTGTGGAACACGACATGCGCCTTGTTATGGGCATCTGCGACCGGGTGTGCGCGATTTCTTTCGGCAAATTCCTTGCTTCCGGCACACCGGAAGAGATTCAAAACAATCCTGCGGTGCAGGAAGCTTACCTTGGGGAGGAGGAAAAAAATGTCTGATACAGCTTTGTCAATACAAGACCTCTCCGTGCGGTACGGGGCGGTTGAAGCCCTCAAGGGAATCACCATCGAAGTCCCCGCGGGCTCGATTGTCGCGCTCCTCGGGGCTAACGGCGCGGGAAAGACCTCCACCATGCGCTCCATCTCGGGCCTTGTTCCCAAAACCCGCGGCAAGGTGAGTCTCTTCGGGGCGGACATCACCAAATACAGCCCGGAAAAAATCGCGTCCCTCGGCATTTCCCAGTCCCCGGAGGGAAGGCAGATTTTTCGGGAATTGACGGTAAAAGAAAATCTCCTCATCGGCGCGTTTGTCCTCAAAAACCGCAAACAGGAAGCGGCGTGTTTTGAACGGGTGTTTGGAATTTTCCCCCTCCTCAAGGAGCGGCTCAATCAGGTGGCGGTAACCCTTTCCGGGGGGGAGCTTCAGATGCTCGCCATCGGCCGGGCCCTGATGAGTTCTCCCAAGGTGCTCCTCCTTGACGAACCTTCCCTGGGCCTTGCGCCGCTGGTTGTGCGGGACATGTTCAACGTTATCAAGGCGATTCGGGAAGAGGGCACGACGATTCTGATTGTCGAACAAAACGCCCTGCAAACCTTAAAAATCGCGGACTACGCCTATGTGTTGACCGTGGGCAAAATCACAACTCAGGGCAAGGCGTCGGAGCTGATAAAAGACAAAGCGCTGGTGGATGCATATCTTGGCGGGCATTAGCGGGAAACAGTCCCGTTAAAATAACACTATTTGTAACCCAGGAGGTAAACAATGAAAATTAGAAAACTGGTTGCGATGTTGTTAATCGCAAGTTTCGTGGTGATTACCGGTTGTTCCAAAAAAGCGCCGGAGCAGGCCGCGGTAAAAAACGCCCAGGGCGTAACCGACACGGAAATTCTTGTGGCGAACAGCACGGCGGTGTCCGGCGCGTGGGCCACCACCGGAGACCCGATTGTCGAGGGAATCAAGGCGTACTTCAACATGGTGAACACCGAGGGCGGCATTGACGGAAGGAAAATTAAATTCCTGCATGTTGATGATGAATTCGATGCGGTAAAGGCAAAAGCTGCCTTCGAGAAATTCTACGAGGACGACAAGGTGTTCGCGTATGTGGGCGCATTCGGGCAGAATCCCGTTGTCGCGATCCTTGACGACCTGCACGAGACGGGTATGCCGGCGGTGTATTT
>JAISTZ010000161.1 GCA_031272345.1 Spirochaetaceae bacterium
TCTTGCAGACCACAACCGACACCTTGTCCCCACGGCCCGCGTCCTGCACGGCCTTTTCCAGGATGGGCACAAGGTGGAGCTTGTTGCTCTCGGTGGCGATGTAGACCCTTTCCGCCCCCACAATCTGAGCGGCGATGACCGCGCCGTCCACGATTTTTGCAGGCATTTCTTCCATGACCCGGCAGTCAATCGTGAGGTAGGGCTCACATTCAGCCCCGTTCACGATGACGGAGTCGATCTTTTTGCCCGGAGGGGGACTGAGCTTGACCGCCGTGGGGAAGGCGGCGCCGCCCATGCCGACGATGCCCGCGCTCCGCACCCGCTTTATGGCCTCTTCTTTGGAGCAGGAAAACGGGTCAAGGGGGGGCATGAAGTCCGTTTTTCCCGAATCGTTTGGTTCGATGATGAAACACGGGCCCTCCGCGCCCCCCGTGAGAACACGGGTTTCGATTTTTTTGACGACGCCTGCCACGGACGAATGGACGGGCGCGCTCATGGGATGTTCCGAGGCGCTCAACACTTGTCCGCGGGCGACTTCCTCGCCTGGTTTTACCAGCGGGGCATTAGGGGCGCCTCCCATGGTAACCGGAATCGTTACGGTTTTTGGCAAGGGACTCAACTGTTCTATAGGGAAAGACTCAGAGAGTTCCTTTTTTTCCGGCGGGTGAATGCCGCCTTTAAAAGTGTGAGTTTTCATGGGGTTGATTGTATACGTTCTTGAAATTCCGGTCAAGGTATAAGTCAAAAAATTATCGGCAAATAAAAAAAGATAAAAAAAATTCATTTTTTTTCACAAAAACCGCCATTTTTTGCATGTCCCCTACCATAACAAGGGCAAGGAGTTTTTATGGCAAAAAAGTATCAACCTAAGCCTTCCCGCAGGGGGCACTGCCGAATCGGCGTCCTTGCGGCGTGGGCGGTCCTGACCCTCCTGTCCTGCATGTCCGGGGAGGGGGCCAAGGGGGGACTCAGGGGCCCTGGGGCGTCCTTTTCCCTGGCGAGCTGGAACGTGCAGACCTTCTTTGACGGCGAAACCGACGGCTGCGAGTACAACGATTTCAAGGGGGCTAAATCGGCCTGGAACCGGGAAAAATACCGGGACCGGCTCACCAGGCTCTGCGAGGCCCTGGGGATTCTGAACGCCGACGTGGTGGCCCTTGAAGAACTGGAAAACGAGGGGGTCGTCCAGGACATCACCAACGAATTGACCGGCCGCCTTGCCCGGGACAAGCTCTACCCCTATGTGTGTTTCGCCAAGAAGCCCGGCAGCGCCATCGGGTGCGCGGTGCTCTCCCGGTTCCCCATCACCGGCGTGACCGTGCACCAGACCGACTGGCGGGAGCGGGTCGATCCCATCGCCCCGGACATGCGGCCCGTCATGGAGGTGGTGATTGCCCCCGGAAAGGGTCTCCCCCCGGTGCGGCTCTTCGTGAATCACTGGAAGTCAAAGTCCGGGGGGGAGGCCGGAGCGGCCTTCTGGCAGTCCAGGCAGGAGGGGGTCCTCGCCCGGCGCATCGCCCTGGCCCAGGGGGACGGGGTCGTCGCCTGCGGGGACTTTAACCGGACCATCGGCGAGTTCACCCTGGGGGATGACCGGCGCGTGGAGCTCCGGGGGGACTTTGGGCCGCCGGTCATGTGCGAGGCCGGGTGGCTTATGCCGGGGGTAATCGAGCGGGACGGGGGGAGCTATTTTTACCAGAACGCCTGGGAGACGATTGACCACGTGTTCACCGCCGGGGCCGCGGCTCTCCAGTCATTCTCCGCCCCCAGGGACGGGCCCTGGGCGCGGGAGACGGACTCCGGGGTCATCCCCTACCGCTACGTGATGACCTCGGGCAAGGGCTACTCGGACCATCTCCCCGTGTACGCCGTGGTCACCCTGAGCCGTGAGTAGGAGCTACTGGAGGATGCACTGCTCCAGCCGCTTGAGCCGGGCGCTGTCCCGCTTGATGAAGAGGTTCTTTTCCTGGGTTGGAATCACCGTGCCCCTGGGCGCGTTTTTGGCCCGGCGGAGGTACTTGACCTGGGTGTAGTAGAGGTCCGCCTGGCCCTGCTGCCGGGCCTTCGAGTGATGGAGGGCCAGGTTTCCGGCGTAGAGCAGGATGTCCAGGGGCACGGTTTTGCCGGGGCGGTGCTTCACGAACACGTAGCCCCCGGGCCAGTCCCTGGTGTGGAACCACAGGTCCTGGCCCTTCACGTGGCGGCGGAGGAGTTCGTCGTTCTCCGAGGAATCCCGCCCCGCAAGGATCGTCCAGCCGTCAATCCCGTAGGCGATGCCGGGACGCTTCTTTTCCACCTGCTGCCGGGGTTTGTTCTGGGAGGCGATGAGCTGCCGCAGTTTTATCGGGTTTTCCTCCCGGACAACTTCGCCGTAGAGGGCGTCCAGGTCGAGAATCGCCCGCTGGGAGGCGGCGATGTCGCTTTCCAGTTCCTCTAGCCCGGAGAGGGCCTTCTTGTACCTGCCGTAGTAGTCCGCGGCGTTCTGCTGGGGCGTCTTTTTGGGGTCGACCTGGATGCTCACGGGCTGTCCCGTGTCGTAGTCCTGGCAGTCAAGGAAGCCTCCGTCGAAGCCGAGGTGACCCCAGGTCAGGATGAGGTCCCCCTGGCGCTTCCACTGTTCCGCATGGAGGAATTCCGCCCGCTTCGCCTTGAGGCGTTCTAGGGCGCCTTCCATCCGGCCCTTGCGGGCGGTATACAATTTTTGGGCCTGGGCAAGGAGGGCCTCCCTGGAGAGGCGTCCCGCGTATTCGGAATACCAGAGGTCGATTTTCTGGTTGAGGGTCATGGTTTGCAAATCCAGTCCCCTGGCCCCGGCGGCGCAGGCGAGGCCGGAAAAATCGCGTATGGCGTAGTCCTTCTCCGGCTTTCCGGAGGCTCCGCTTTCAGGGGGCAGTTCAAAGTGTCCGCCGGGGATTTCGCCCCTGTGGGGCTTCCGGTACATGGCGTCCAGCACGAGGCCCGTCCCGTCGGTGACAATCACGTTGGCCGCGCCGCTCCAGAGGCGGGCGTAGAGGAGGAGGGTCTCGTCACCCCGTCGGCAGGTGAGGCGGACAATCCGGTCCTTCCCCGGCTGGGAACACTCGATTATCCGCGCTCCCTTTACCCGTGACCGGAGGAATTCCATGAACCGGAGGGGCTTTTTGGTTGGGGGTATCTTTTGGTCCGTCCCGTGAAGGCGGCACACCCCCGGGGCAAGGTGAAAGAGGACGGCCCTGGCCCCCGCTACGGGCTTGTAGGTGAGGAGGGCGACGCTGTCAAACGAGGGCTGGGACACCCCCTGGATGAACGCGCCCCCCAGGGCGAGCTCCTCCAGCACGGCGTCAATTTCTTTCCAGTTCAGGGACATGGGGAGAGTGTACCACAGGACGCCCCCTGAACCAAGGGGGCGCGATGCCGCCTGTCCCCTTGACAAATCCCCCTTCTCGGTGGATGACTTTCATCTAAGCTTCCACCTGTGGGAGGACGCTCACAAGGACCTGCTGATGACCGATGTCTGCGAGATCCATTTTCTCGACATGGTGAAGTTCCGGCAGTTTCGGAAACGGGACGCCAGGTTCACCCTTGATGACCCGCTCCACCGGTGGCTGGTTTACTTCGATGAATACAGCTCGAAAGAGCAGATTAAGGAGGTAGTACTTATGGACAGCGCGATAGCCGCATTTCAGAACAAGATGGAGATGATAGCCCGGGACCCCGCGCTGAAGCGGGCATACGATGCCTTCGACAAAGCCGAGTCCGACTGGGTGACCAGCATGGACACGGCCGAGCGCAGGGGCGAACAACGGGGCGAACAGCGCATCCTCGACCTGCTTCGGCAGGGCGCCAGTCCGGCGGATATTATTGCGAAGTACGGGCGGTAGCGGCAGTTGCTTGCAACTGCGGATAGCGCGATTCCGCATCATGTCCTTTTTCATGTCAACGCTCCTTCGCCGGGGATG
>JAISTZ010000173.1 GCA_031272345.1 Spirochaetaceae bacterium
TTATAGAAGTAAACCCCCGCTCCTCCCGGACGATTCCCTACATCAGCAAGGTGACGGGGATCCCCATGGTGGAGCTCGCCACCCGGGCCATGCTGGGGGAGAAAATCCGGGACATGGGCTACGGCACGGGCCTCTATCCCCCGCCGCCCTATTTCGCGGTCAAGGTGCCCGTGTTCAGCTTCGAAAAACTCAGCGACGTGGACACCCACCTGGGCCCGGAGATGAAGTCCACCGGGGAGGTCCTGGGAATCGGGCGCACCATGGACGAGGCCCTCTACAAGGGACTCATCGCCGCGGGCTACCGCATGGCCCACAACGGGCAAGAGAACGGCGGGGTCCTCCTTACGGTGCGGAAGAGCGACCAGTTCGAGATCGTGGACGTGGCCCGGGGGTTCTGCGACCTGGGGTTCAAGCTCTACGCCACCGAGGGTACCGCCGCGGTGATCCGGGACTTCGGCATGGACGTGGAGACCGTGGACAAGATCCACGAGAACCCCGGGGACAACGTGCTCACCCTCCTTGACACGGGCAAGATCGACTACGTGATTTCCACCTCCGCCAGGGGCAGAATCACCTCCAACGACAGCGTCAAACTGCGGCGGAAGGCCGTGGAGCGGGACATCCCCTGCCTCACCAGCCTGGACACGGCCAACGCCATCATCCGCAGCCTGATGAGCCGCTACTCCCCGGCCAGCCTCGAGCTGGTTGACTGCAACAACCTGCGCCGGGAAAAGCGGCGGCTCAAATTCTCCAAGATGGAAAGCACGGGAAACGACTTTATCATCTTCGACGCGATAAGCCAGGAGATTCCCAACCCGGAGGGTCTGGCGGTCAGGCTCTGCAACCGCCGCACCGGAATCGGCGCGGACAGCCTGGTGCTGATAACGCCGCCGCCCGCCGCCATGGATGGCGGCGATAGGGCGAGTTTTGCGCAGCAAAACTCGAAGCATAATTTCCGCACGGATGCGGAAATTATGCCTGACGCCGGCATGAGATTCTTCAACCAGGACGGGTCCGAGGGGCTCATGGCGGGGAACGCCATACGCTGTGTGGGGAAATATCTCTACGACAACAATATCCGGGGCATCGCGGACCGGCACGATCCCCAAAAAACCACCGCCGAAATCGCCATCGCCACGGCCTCGGGCATAAAAAAGCTGCTCCTCTACAAGCAGAACGGCAAGGTCACCTCCGTGCGGGTTGACATGGGGAAGCCCTCGTTCCTGCCGGAATCCATCCCGGCGCTCCTTCCCCTGGCGCGGGTCCCCGCCGGTGACCTCCCGGACGCGCCGGAGGAGGCCGTGGTCAACGCCCCCCTCACGGTCGAGGGCACGGACTACAGGGTCACGGCCCTCTCGGTGGGCACCCCCCACTGTGTCGTCTTTTCCGGCTTTGTGGACAAGGTCGACGTGGCCCGGATCGGCCCCAAATTCGAGAATCACCCCCTGTTCCCGGACCGGGTGAACACCGAATTCGTGCGGGCGGCAAGCCGGAACTGCCTCAAGATGCGGGTCTGGGAGCGGGGGAACGGGGAGACCCCGGCCTGCGGCACCGGGGCGTGCGCCGCGGCAATCGCGGCGGTGCTGAACGGCCTCTGCCCCCAGGGGGAGAACATCACCGTCAAGGTGCGCGGGGGGGACCTCATCGTGAACTTCACGGGAGCCACGGTCTACCTCACCGGCCAGGCGGCCCTGGTCTACGAGGGCGAAATCGAAGTCTAGGCCGGTAAAGAGCATCGGGGTTTTCATCGTGTCCCTGGGGACAGAAAAATTGTCACGTAAATCGCCCCCGGACATATTGACAAACCCCTGCCCCCCGTGTATGATAGACAGGAGGTTGTTTAATGAGTACATCTATCGGCATAAAGCTGGCGGACGGTTCCTTTTACCCTGTGGTCAAAGAAGGCAAGGCCGCGCACGTCACCATGGAACTCACCACGGCAACGGACAATCAGGAGAGCGTCCGCATCGTTCTGTACCGTTCTGAGGATAACACACTAGAAAACGCCGATTATCTGGAGACCATTGAACTCGGCGGCATCGCCCCCAGGCCGGAGGGGGAGCCCAATCTGCGCTTCGATCTCTCCCTAAACGACGACAACACCCTCCAGGCCGGCATAACGGACCCGGAAACGGGCAACACCCAGGAGGTCCAGATACCCCTGGATTCCCCCAGGGAGCCCCCCCAGGACCTTCCCGACGGGCAAAACACGGGCATCCGGATCGGGGGCGAGGACTTCCTGAGCACGGAGCTGGACGACTTCCTCAACGACACGCCCCTGGAAGAAACCACGGAATTTCCCCAGGCCGATGCATCCACCGATGAAACCATAAAAGCAAGGTATCTTCCCCCGGAGGACGAAATCCCGGAGGAACTCCCCGCCCCGGAGGACTTCTCCCTGGGGGCGCAACCTTCGGAGGACCTTCCCCCGGAGAAGCCAAAAAAGTCCGGCTCATCGGATTTTACGGAAAAAGAACACGCCGCCCTCTTCACCAACCTCTACAAAAGCGGCGACATTCCGCCCCACCGGCCGGCCCCTCCGGCGAAAGCAAAAAAGAGCCCCTCAATCCTTCCGGCGATCATCTGCCTGGTCTGCGCGGCCGTTTGTGTCATCCTGTTCCTCCTGTTCCTCCTGGTTATTCCTTCGCCCATCAATGTCCGGACGGGGGACCGGCGGCCCGGCACGGTAAAAACCGCGGAAACCCCGGCTCCCGCCGCCCCGGAGCCGCCGCCCCAGTCCAGGGAGCCCGTGGAGGTCGACCAAATCATCTTCACCGATAAACCCATCACCATTGTGCCCGTGCCCCCTCCGGCGGGGGAAGCGGAAACGCCCCCCCCAACGGAGCCGGAAACGCCCATCGCCAGGGCAGAAGAGCCGCCCCCCAAGGCTGCCGCCCCCCCGCCCCCGCCGCTCAAACCGGAACCGTTGCGGTATAAGATCAAGTGGGGGGACACCCTCTGGGACATCGCAAAGGCCTATTACAGGAACCCCTGGCGTTATTCCTATATCGCCCGGTACAACGGCATCAAAAATCCCAACCGTATCATTTCGGGCACGTATATTCTGCTGCCGCCCCTGTGATCAAAGCCGCTCCCCCACGGGTCTCTCCCCGGATAATCCGCCGTTCCGTGATTTCCGCCGTCCTCATGGGCGCGCTCATCTCCGCCAGTTGTTCCAGGGTGGCGGAAAACCTGCACGGCCAGGGGAAGTACGACAACGATTACGTGTACTTTGCGGCCTGCCGGGCCCTGGAAGGGGGAAACGAAACCGAGGCCCTCCGGCTCTTCCGGGAGGGGACAAAAAAAACGAGTCCCCTGGTCCGAAGGAGGTGCGCCGAGGAACTCACCCGCCGGGGGTCCGCGCCTGAGCGGCTGGAGGCTGCCTCCGCGCTCATCGCCGTCTGGAAGGACGACGCCGCCCTGCTGCGGGCCTGCGAGGAATTCTTCGCGGCCAGGGAATACCGCCGGGTAATCGACCTCACCGCAACCCTTGCCCCGGAATCCCCCCCGGAACTGCGGCGCCTCAGGCTTTCGTCCCTTTCGGAAAAGAAGGACTCCAGGGTCCGGAGGGAATTCGCCCTGTGGGCCGCGTCCCTCCCCTTCACGGAATCCCTCTACCGCTATGCGGAAGACTACGGCGTCCCCGAAGGGCTCGGCCAGGACGAAGCCGGCCTGTTCAGCGCCCGTCGGGCCCTCTACGTCCGGAACTACGAAGAAGCTTTCACAGGTTTTAAGGCCCTGACGGAAACGAGCGGCGGCCCGGAGTTCTTCCTGGACCTCCCGGACGCGGCCTTCTCGGACCTGGGTAAGGCCTTCCTCTACGGGGGCTACGAGGCGGTCCAGAACGCCATTGTCCTTGACAACGCCGCTGTGGCTCTGGGGAAGGCGGGCAAGGGGGCGTTTTATCCCCTCTTTTATTCCGCCAGGCTCTACGACCGGAGCGGGGGCAAAACCGAATGGCTCGCCCTGGACCGGTTCCAAAAGGCCATGGAGGAGGCCCTCGCCGCCGGAGACGGCGGCCTGTACGACAACGCCCTGTGGTACTACCTTTCGTCGGCCTTAAAAATCTCCGTTGCCGAAGGGGTCAAGGCACTCAGACAGTTCGGCCCCACCTTCCGGGACAGGGGGTACTTCGCCGACTTTTTCGACACCTTCGCCCTGAAGCTCCTGGCGGCGAAGCAGTGGGATGATTTTGTCGCCCTGGCGCTCATCGCCGGGGACATGGCGGACAAGCAGACCCAGTCCAAGTTCAACTACCTGGCGGGACGGCTGATTACCCTGAACCTGGCAAAGGAACGGGAGGTCTCCGCCGGGGACTTTTACCGCCGCGCCTGCGAGAGGGGGGGGCAACTGTACTACATGCTCCTGGGGGCCCACGGGCTGGGGCTTTCCCCCGCTGAGACCGGGGGGGTGATTTTTCCGCCCCCGTCCCGGTCAGGGGCCGGAGTCCTCCGGACCGACGAGGAGCGCCTGCTGATGGGGTACGCGGAACACGGGTTCCCCGAGCGGATTTACGCCGAGTGGCTCCCCCTCCGCAAGGGCGTGGCCGCCGAGGTGTCCCTGGATTTGGCGGAATTCCTGCAAAACTGCGGGAATCCCCTCCAGACTCAGGGGCTCAGGATGGCCGTGCGGGTCCTGGGGGACGAAAACGCCCTCATTTCCGACAGGCGCAGGGCCCTGGGTCTGGTGTTTCCCCGGTTTTTTGAGCAAGAAATCACCCAGGCGGCGGAGGAGTTCGGTCTGCCCCCGTCGTACCTCTTCGCCCTTACCAGGAGCGAGAGTTTTTTTGACCCGGAGGTCTCCTCCCACGCGGGCGCACGGGGTCTGACTCAGTTGATGGACCCCACGGCGGCGGATGTGGCGCGGAAACTCCGGGTGACGGACTGGGACATCTTCGACCCCATGACCAACCTGCGTTTCGGGGCCTACTACCTGGTGGAACTCTTCGGGCGGGTGAACGGGGACGCG
>JAISTZ010000055.1 GCA_031272345.1 Spirochaetaceae bacterium
GCGTAAAGCCTGCCGTCGGCGCCGAACTTCATCCAGGCGATGTCGTCCCCCACGGTTTGGACCTTCCAGCCGGGAATCGTGGGAATCAGCATGGCCAGGTTCGTCTTGCCGCAGGCCGAAGGGAAGGCCCCGGTGATGTATTTGACCTTGCCTTCCGGATTGGTGAGCTTGAGGATGAGCATGTGCTCCGCCAGCCAGCCCTCGTCCCTGGCCAGAACCGACGCGATGCGCAGGGCCAGACACTTCTTGCCCAGGAGGGCGTTCCCGCCGTAGCCTGAGCCGTAGGACCAGATCGTGCGGGTCTCAGGGAAGTGGGAGATGTACTTGTGCTCCATGTCCGCGCAGGGCCACACGCCGTTGTCCTTCTGGCCCGGGGCCAGGGGCTTCCCCACCGAGTGCAGGCTGGGCACGAACTCGCCGGTCTTGTTGATGAGGTCGAGCACCTTGGTTCCCACACGGGTCATGATGTGCATGTTGCACACCACGTAGGCGGAATCCGTGATTTCGATGCTGTTCTTGGCGATGGCTGACCCCACGGGACCCATGGAAAAGGGAATCACGTACATGGTGCGGCCCTTCATGCAGCCCGTGTACAGGCCCGTCATGGTCTTTTTGAGTTCCTCCGGGTCGATCCAGTTGTTCGTGGGACCCGCGTCGTCCTTTTTGCGGCTTGCTATGTACGTGCGGTCTTCCACCCGGGCCACGTCCGACGGGTCCGACCGGAAGAGCACACTGTTCTTCCGCTTTTTGAGGGGCGTCCCCAAGCCGCTTTCCACGAGGCCCTTCATAAGCCTGTCGTACTCATCCTGGGAGCCGTCGCACACGTACACCTCGTCGGGGCAGCACATCTTTACGGCTTCTTCCACCCACGCCTTTACCTTGGCGTTTGTAATGTCATTGATTGTCATAGAATCTCCTTATGACCGGGCTTTGCGGAAAACCGCCGGTCGTTACGGGAAAGTATAACGACTTCGCCCTGGTGTTACAAGCGCCTTGGAACCGCGTATTGACTTATCAGCAGAATCACCAGGCAGGCGAGGCCGATGAGGTCCGTTTTTATGCCGCTGTCGATCAGGAAGAAGGCGCCCCCGGCCGCGATGATGCGGACGGGGAGGGGGATCTTCCTGTGGAGGAACCCCTCGATGGCGCTTGCGATGAGGAAGACCCCCGCCGAGGCCCCCAGGACCACCCGCAGACCCGTGAGCAGGGAGGTCTCCACCAGGAGGAGCTGGGGTGAATAGACGAACATGAAGGGCACGATGAACCCGGCGATCGCCAGCTTGACCGACTGGAACCCGGTCTTCATGGGATTGCCCCCGGAAAGCCCCGCCGCCGCAAAGGCCGCCAGGGCCACCGGCGGGGTGAGGTTTGCGAACATGGCGTAGTAAAAGGCGAACATGTGGGCCGAAATCGGGGGGATACCGAGCTTGGCGAGGGCCGGGGCCGCGATCGTCGCGGTGATGATGTACGCGGGAATCGACGGGACCCCCATGCCCAGGATCATGCACGTTACCATGGTAAAGAGCAGGGTAAGGAGCAGACTCTTTCCCCCCAGGGTGATTATGGTGTTCGCCATGGTGAGGCCGAACCCTGTCTTGGACACAACCCCGATGATGATGCCCACACAGGCGCAGGCCATGGCGACCGGCACGGTCTGCCGTGCCCCGTCCGCCAGGGCGTCCAGGATGTCCCTGAGGCTCATCCGGGTGGACTTCCGCAGGGCCGCCACGGCGATTGTGCACACAATGGTAATGACCGCGGAAAATACTACGGTCGCCCCGGAGAAGAGCAGGAAGTAGAGGAGCGCCGCGATGGGGATGAGGAGGTGCCCCCGCTCCCGGAGCACGTCCCGCACCCGGGGAAGCTGCTCCCTGGGGAGCCCCTGGAGGTTGTCCTTGCCCGCCCGGAGGTGCACCTGGACGATGATGCCCAGGTAGTAGAGGAGCGCGGGAATCGCCGCGTGGACGATGATCACCGAATAGGACACGTTGAGTATCTCCGCCATGATGAAGGCCGCGGCCCCCATCACCGGCGGAAGGAGCTGCCCCCCCACCGAGGAGGAGGCTTCCACCGCCCCGGCGAACTCCTTGGAGTACCCGGTCTTTTTCATCAGGGGGATCGTGAAGGCCCCGGTGGTGACCACGTTTGCCTCCGCCGACCCGTTGATGGAACCCAGGAGCCCCGAGGCGATCACCGACACCTTGGCCGGCCCGCCGATGGAGTGACCCGCCAGGGCCAGGGCCAGGTCATTAAAGAAGGCCCCCATGCCGGACTTGGCCATCACCGAGCCGAAGAGGATGAAGAGGAAGATGTAGCTGGCGGCGATGCTCACGGAGGACCCGTAGATGCCCTCGGTGTTGGCGAAGAGGTGGTTTGAAATTTGATTCCACGTGTACCCCCGGTGCCAGAACAGGCCCGGCATGGATCGCCCGAAAAGGCCGTAGAGCAGGAAAATGACGCTCAGGATGGGGAGTGCCCAGCCGCTCATGCGCCTGGAGGCTTCCATCACCAGGATTATCAGCATGGTCGCCATGATCAGGTCCCCCGTACTGGGGATTCCCGCCCGTTCCACAACCCCCAGGTAGCCCGTGCATATATATATGGGCGCGGCAAGGGAGAGGAGAATCAGGAGGATGTCGAAGACCGAGATGTTCCCCCTGGTTTTTTTGCCCGAAAAGGGGTACATCATGAAGCCCAGCACGAGCATCATGGACACGTGGACGGCCCGGTGCATCAACACCGGGGGGGTCCCGAAGAAGGACGTGTACACGTGGTACACCGACACGGCGACGCAGAGCCAGTAGAAAACGGTCTTTTCCACCGGGGAATCGAGCCGCCGGGTCTTTGCTTCTTTATCGAGACTTTCGATGAGCTCCTGCTGTTCCTCTGTGAGCACCCCCTGGCGGGCCTTTTGCAGGTCATCTACGGTCACCTCCGGCCGGACGCCGGTCCCTTGTTCTTCCATCGGTCACTCCTTACTGCTCTATCCGCAGACGCACCCGCCTGTGTTCGGGCAAATCCATGCCCGAACAGAGCTTGCGGTCATTTAAAAGCAACTCCCTTGTCGCAAAATGAGAATTGAGCCACACCAGCTCCCCGAAGGGCTGGCTGATTTGCTCCATGTGTATCAACCCGTCTTTGACGTAACAGACCCTGCCCTTGTCTTCGGGCACCCCCGCGCCGAAGGCCGGAAAGGTGACGGCGTCGAGAATCAAATCGAGGTTTTCGTCAACGTGGTAATATTCGTTCCAGGGAAATTTTTCCAAAGAATGAACCCACCCAAAAAAGAAGGCGTCCCCTGCCGTTGCGGGGGCCTCCGCATACACCGTACCGGTTTCCCAGTCCCTGATGCGGAGAGTCCCCCGGGCAGGATTCGTCAGTTTACCGGAACGCCCTTTGCCGTGTAAAACTTGACCGCCCCGCTGTGGAGGGGGACGGAGGTGCCCCTGATTCCGCGCAGGGCGGTTTCCCAGGTGATTTCCTTCTTGGCCGTGGCGTGGGACGCGCCGATAGCTTCAAGCCCCGCAGGGGAATAGATGTTCTCCAGCAGGTCGTAGACCACTTCGTCGGGCAGTTTGACATCCACAAGCATGATGTTCATAACCGCCGCGGTGGTGGTGTCCTTGTCGGTCTTGTAGGTGTCCGCCGGGATGGTGGTTTCCACATAGAAGGGGTACTTGGCGATGAGGTTCTTGAGCCCATCCCCTTCGACGGGCACAAAGACGATCTTCTTTGAGGTGCCCAGTTCCCGGATCGTGGCGTTCCCCAGACCGGAGGTGACGAAGGCCACGTCGCACATGCCGTTCTTGATCTGCTCGATAGCCGTGCCGTAGTCCAGGTAGTCCACCTTGCAGTCCGCGTAGGACATGCCGTGGGCCTCGAACATCATCCGGGCGTTGAGCTCGACCCCTGAGTTGGGCGCGCCCACGCCCACACGCTTGCCCTTGAGGTCGGCGAATTTGGTGATTCCCGTGTCGCTGGTGGTGACGATCTGGCACACGTTAGGCCAGAGCCCCATCATGGCCCGCAGGTCCTTGGCCGGGGGCTTCCCCTCGTATGCGCCGAAGGATTCCACCGCCTGAATCACCGCGTCGGACATGGCGATTGCCATCTCCCCCTGGCCGGAAAGCAGGCCGTTGATGTTCTCGGCGGTCGCTCCGGTGGCGGTGGCGGAGGTTTTGTACCCCAGGCTTCCCACAAAGGTGGAGAAGGCCCCGCCGATGGGGAAGTAGATGCCGCTCGAAGGGCCGGTGAGCACGGTGATGACGTATTTGCTCCGGTCAAGAGTCTGGGCCGGAGCAGCCTGAGCCTGGGGCGCTTCCTTCTTGCTGCACCCCGTACAGGCGAGCAGAAGGACGAAACACACAAAGGGCAGAATTTTTTTCATCAAATAATCCTCCATGGAAATTGATTGTGGAGGCATTATAGTTTTTTCCGTTTGGGAGAGTCAAGCCCTTTTCAGTTGACCCTCGCCTTGCAGGAACCCGTGCCGAGCACTTCCAGGAGATTCCGCACCGAGAACCGGGCCATCCGCTCCAGGGACGTGAAGGTGCTGGCCCCGGCGTGGGGCAGGAGCACACAGTTCGGGAGCTGCCTGAGGGGGCTGTCCTTTACGAAGCCCACGGTGGTGTCGAGCCCGGCGGCGGCGATTTCCCCGGTGGTGAGGGCCCTGTAGAGGGCGTCCTCGTCGATGATGCCTCCCCGGGCGGTGTTCACGATGATTGCCCTGGGCTTCATCTTCTTGAATTCCCCTTCCCCGATCAGGTTCCGGGTTTTGTCCGTAAGGGGGGCGTGAATCGTGATGAAGTCGGATTCCCGCAGGAGGGTATCCATGTCCACGTATTTTCCCCCGTAAATTTTCACGTATTCCTCGTCCGGGTAGGCGTCGTAGCAGAGGAGGCCCATGTCGAACCCGTGGGACCGGCGGATAACCCCCTTGCCGATTCTCCCCGTGCCGATGACCCCCAGGGTGGCTCCGGCCATTTCGATTCCCACCAGCCTGGTGGTGCGGCCCTCCCGGATGAGGGCGTCCATCTCCGGAATGCGCCGGGCCGCCGCCAGCATCAGGGCGATCGCCAGGTCCGCCACGGACTCGTTGTTCGCCCCGGGAGTGTTGGTGACGACGATGCCCACCTGGTGGGCGAAGGAAAGGTCTATCTTGTCGCACCCCACGCCGTACACGGAAATCACCTTGAGCTTTTTGGCGCTCCGCATCATGTCCGCCGTGTAGGGCTGCTGGCCGGCGATGATTCCGTCCGCCTCCGGCAGCATTGCGGTCAATTCTTCGATGGTCTTGGGCAAAAGCACCCTGTGCCCGGCTTCCGTCAACTCTCCGATGACCGTCGCGTCAGGCTCAGTGAATGAATGGGCCGCGCAAATGATCGTATACGTATTCATAAAGTCCCTTGCGGGGCTGCCCAAGAACAAAACAGCCCCCGATGTGATTTGCCATTCCTCTTCCTTTAAGCTGCCCCGCCGGAGCGGGGCAGTGTTGTTAGTGATACTTCTTGAGGGGTTGTTTCGGGACCCACCACTTGAGGGCGAATGCCACAATCCACATCACCGCGACCGCGGCCAGGGAAATCCATCCCACGATCGCGCCCCCCGCGGCGGTGGCGGTCATCACGATGGGCGGAACCACCTGCAAGATGATGATGATCGGCCTGTTGAAGATGTCGCTGATGCCGGAGTCTTCGATGCCCCTGGACTTGAGGTCCGGGTCGACGACCCGCTGGAGCATAACCCCCGTGGCGGCGACCCCCGTGGCGTGTCCCCAGCACATCATGTTGCGCTCGAACCAGTCTTCCCTGGAGGCCTTTCCTCCCACGAAGATGAACCACCAGAAGGTGACGGCGAAGCCGATGATCGACATGATGATGATGGGCACCGCGTATTTCATAACCACCGACAGGTTCATGGAACCGATACCGGAAATCATCAGGAAGTCCGTGGAGGTGCCCATAATCCGGCTTACGCTGGTGCGGTCCACATACTGGTGGGCGGGAGTCCTGTTCAGAATCGCGTTCACGATGAAGCCGAACAGGAGGGCCGTGCAGAACACCGGAATGTCGACCCCCGGTTTATAGAAGGTGGCCTTTGAGAACATCAGGAAACCCTTGTTGAGGTAGTAGCCCCCGAGACAAGCCAGGGCGACCACGCCGACGTGGAAGGCCATGGGGTCGAGACAAATCGTGGAGACCGTTATCTTGCCTCCGGGTTTTTGAATCTCCGGCGGCACCAGGCCCGTGCGGAGTTCCACGGGCAGCTTCTGGGGGTCCGTTACGTAGTGGGTGTAGCCGCTGCGGGTGCCCCAGTTGATGATGATCATGCCGAAGAGGATGCCCCCCACGATACCGATGGTGGCGAAGGTGTTGCCCAGGTCCTTGGCGTTTTCAACCCCGAGGCTTTCGAGCTGCCCCCCTACGGCCGCCGCGGTTCCGTGGCCCCCGTAGAAGCCGGTCGCCATGTAGAGCCCGAAGGTGCCGTTGGGGTCAAGCCCCTTGAACATGAACCGGAACAGGTACACGGTCACCAGGATGCCCACGGCGTACTGGAGCACCGCGATTCCCGTGATGTTGAAGAACATGCCCCCGATAACCGGGCCGGAGAGGGCTTCCTTGTTCGGCCTGTCCCCTATGGGGGTCGCCGCGAAGATGACGGCGATCAACACGCTGGCGTAGGTGCCGAAGCCCGACGAAAGCGGGATGAGGGGCAGGGCCCTCCGCATCACGGCGGCGGCTGCGGTCTTTGCGGCTGCCGCGTCGGCGGCCTTGGCTGCGGCCGCGGCAGCAAGCTCGGGCAAATTTGCCGGGAAGGGAATCGTCACTCCCCAGAACTGGGCGATTGCCGGCCAGGGAGCTTTGGGCCCCAGGAGCAGGGCGATGAACCCGGCGATCAGCGCCGGCGGTATGAGGACCTTCTGAAAAATCCCCACCTTTGCTCTTAGAAACTGTCCGATGACCAACAGCATAGCCATGAGACATACGTCAAGAAAAACAGTCCATAATGTCATAGAATCCTCCATAAATGACATACAACAGGATAGTCCTTGGGGGAAAGTGTATGATTTCCCTCAAGAACCACATACCGCGGCGTCCGCCGCGGAAAGGGCGTTGTTTTTATCCGTCCACCTCCTTGCGGGACTGTTTCAAAATTCGTCCTGTCTTTTGAAACCGCTCCCCGTGTTTTTTTTAGCCCAGCATTTCCCTGAGGGTCTGCAACTGGGTGCGGGCCTGGGCGAAATCCCTCATCTGCTGGTCAACCCCGATGACCGCGTGGGGGAGGTTTGCCTCCTCCAGGGCCTTCTTGAGGGAGGGATACTCCATCTCCTCGGGGTCGCAGAACTGCTGCATCAGGATCACCACCCCCTGGGCGCCGCTCTTCTTTGCCAGATCCGCCACGAATTTGGGCCGGCCCGTGAGGGTTGGGTCGTAGAGGATCGTGTCGTTGTCCTGGGAAGCGAATTGCCGGGCCAGGGCTTTCATGGGGTCCCCGTCCTCGGGCGCGTCAACCCGGATGGCCCTGGATTCCTGGGCCACATCGTCCGCCACGATGGCGATTTTAAGGTCGTCGAAAATTTTGAGGAGCCCGGGACTGTCCGCCAGGATACCCGACGTGAGCACCCTGACCCCCTTCCAGGGAACCGTGGGCAGCTTTGCCAGTTCGCCGTTGAGTTCCCGGAGGAGGGCCGTGTGTTCCTCCTTGAGCATGAAGAAGGCGCTCTTGAGGACGGCGCTCCGGTCCGCGGCGCTCACCGCTTCCGGGTGTTGCCCTGCCAGGAGCACGAATTCCCGCCTGGTTTTCCGGCTTTCATTGTATACTTTTATAGACTCCGAGACTTTTTCTAGCTCGATTTCCCCTCCGGCGATCTTTTCCAGCTTGGCCTTTACGGTTGTGTACTGGTAGAGGGTGTATGACAGACCGTATTCGGGCTTCCTGTTCTGGGGGTGGGCCAGGAAGATGAAGGGAATCTGCGGAACCCCAACCCGGAAATTCTGGGTGAGGGGGCGCAGGGTGTCGCAGAGGGAGGGGATGATGACGGCGGAGAGCTTGTTCAGCTTGCCCGTGAGCCCCAGCTCCAGACCCATCTGGGCGATGGTGCAGTAGAAGGGGGCGAAGTATTTCTTCGCCTCCTTCACCGTCCCCTGGGCGCCCCAGACGCCGAAGGGAACCATCCCCCCGGCGTGCACGAGCTCCTCGGGCACGTAGTAGGGGAAGCACCCGACGAGTTTTTTCCCCTGTGCGATGTATGAATCGGCCTGGGCCTCCGGGGAGGCGGCGATCTTCCTGAATTGGGCGGTCAGTTCCTGTATCTTTGCCATGGGTTACCTCCCTTCATGCCCGTTTTTTCTTGTTCTCTTCCATCAGCTCGTAGAGCCCCTCCACGCGGGTGAGGTACTGGGCTTCGGAGAAATTTCTGGGGTCGGCCTGGTCCCCGTCGAACCCGACCACGGGAATCCCCAGGTCCTTGTTCCACCGGCGCTGCATCTCGAACATGTACCCGGACCAGGGCTTGCAGCTCCGGTTGTAGTGCACCAGGGCCCCGTCGACCTTGTTCTCCCTGCAAATGCCCTCCCGCCAGTCTACGCCGGTTTCGATGCAGATCGAGTTGGGGGCCTTGCAGTAGGCCCGCATCATCTCGTCCAGGTTTTTGTACACGAACCCGAAGGCCGGGGCGTAGACCACCGCGGTAACGTTGATGCCGTGGTTTTTGAGGGGGTTGAACAGGGTCTTCAGGTTGGGCCAGCAGGGAATCCCCTCGAACATGATCCGGTAGTTTTCGTCGTACTTCCAGGTTGATTTTCCCTCTTTGACGGATTTCTCGTATTCGTCCGCCAGGGCCTCGAAGGCCGCGGCGGTCTCTGGTTTGCTCCGGGCGGTGACGATGTCCGCCATGTGGTTGAAGAGGTCGAACCCGGAGAGGGGGGAGGGCTTGTATTGACAGTAGGAACAGGCTCTGAGCCAGGCCTGGGCGCTGCGGTTCGCGTTGGCGCAGACCTCCTCGAATTTTTTCTCGTCCCACCTTTTGCCGCTGATCTTCTCCAAGTGGTGAATCGCGTCCATGAACTGGCCCTTGAGGTAGGAAACGGTCTCGTCGCTGGGGGTCTGCTCGTTGTTGTAGGGCACGTCGACCATGATGAGGGGGATCTTCCGCATCCGGGCGATGTTCTCGTACCACTTGGTCATGCAGTTGCAGATGTTGTTGCAGCACAGGAGGAAGTCCGGCTGGGGCATGGGCCGCTCGTCGCTGGGGGCCCCCGCGGCGTAGGCCAGGCTTATCCGGGCGTACCCGCAGATGTCGTTGGAATACCCCAGGGACTCGGCGTACTCGCACATCCGCTGGCCCCCGTGTTTGGCGGAAACCCCGGCGGCCTGGTTTTCCGGGTAGCACACCGCCAGGCCCATCGCCTCGGCGATCTCCGCCGGGAACTTTGACGACGACCAGCCCACGGGTTCCCCCCGTTTCTTGGCGTCCCAGGCGTTTTGATACACCCTGTCGACGATCTCCCGCAAAAGTTCTTTTGCTTCTTTTTTTTGCGCTTCTTCAGGCATATACATTCCTTTCTACGGTTTTCTGTAGGTGTCGAAATCCCTGAGGGACCTCGGCAAAAGCATTTGGTGGAACGGGCAGAAGGACGCCGGGTTTTGGTACACCGCGTCCGCAAAGGCCGTTACGTACTGCCGCAGGGCGCCCATGTCCACGATTTCGTCCACCAGACCCTTCTGGGCGCAGAACAGGGGCTTGGACTTGGCGGCGTATTCCTGGATGAGCTTGTTCATCTTGTCGATGATGGGCTGCAAGTCCTTTCCCTCAGCCTGGTCCTTGGCGAGCCTCCGGGAGTACATGGCCGCGGCGGCGGTTTCCCCGTGCATCACGTAGATCTCCGTGGCGGCGGTGCCCAGGCTGAAGGCGTTGGTGTTGTTCCCCTGGGGCCCCCCGAGGACGTAGTGGGCCGCGGCGGTCCCCTTCCGCAGGGTTATCTCCATCTGGGGCACGTTGGACTGCTCGATTGAGTAGATGAGTGACTGACCCAGGCCCAGGAGCTCCGCCCGCTCGGCGTCGTTCCCCACGTCGATCCCCGTGGTGTCCTGAATCCACACGATGGGGATTCGGTCCCTGCCGCAGAGGGTGACGAATTCGTTCATCTTGACCAGGCCCTGGCGGTAGAGTTTGCCCCCCACGCCCACGGCCCCGGTCTTGTATTCCGGGTAGTTCATCATGATGCCCTGGGCGTTGGCCACAAGGCCCAGGAGGAGCCCGTCGGCCTTAACCAGAGCCGTGACCATCTCCGGGCCGTAGCCCTTCTTGTATTCCAGGAGCTCGCTGTTGTCGAAGATCCGTCCGATGACGTCGTAGATGTCGTAGATCCGGCGCTGGTTGGCGGGGACGATGCTGTAGAGATCCTGCACCGGGAACCGGGGCTCCCTGGGCGCGTCCACCCGGAAGAACTCCAGGTTATAGGCGGGGACGTAGGTCATGTACTTCTTGATGGCCCCCAGGACCCCCTCTTCGTCCGCATAGACCTCCCGGAAGAAGCCCGTTTCCCCGTGGTGCACCGGCACGGCCCCCGGAGGGTCGACCTTGAGGCCCTTCTCGGCGTTGATGAGGGCGATCGCCCCCTCCTGGTCGACGTAGCCCTTGGGGTTCATGCCCCCCAGGATGCCCGCGCCCCCGACAGCCATGTTGGCTTTTTCGTGGGCGATGAGGATCGTGGGGCTGATGCTGTGGTAGCCCCCGCCCGCGGGGTTGGTGCCGTAGATCCCCACGATGACCGGGACCCCCAGTTGTTCCAGCTCCGCGTTCCTGAAGAAGGGGGTTCCCCCTCCCCGGCGGTTGGGGTAGACCTTTTCCTGCTCGTTGAGTTTTACCCCGGAGCAGTTGAGCACGTAGACCAGGGGAATCCGCAGCCTCTTTGCCGTATCGGACCCCCGGATGAGGTTTTCCGCCTGACCGGCCACCCAG
>JAISTZ010000085.1 GCA_031272345.1 Spirochaetaceae bacterium
GAGCCCTTCCCGCTCCCCACACCAACCAGGGCGGGGCATGTCTTCCTCGGCTGGTGTGAAGACTCCGCCGCTGACGGGCTCAACGGGACCGGCATTTTCACGCTCCCCCAGGACCCGCCCGGGGGCGGCGCGGAGTTCTGGGCGGCCTGGGCCGTCAATGTGGGCGGCCCCGCCTCTTTTGGCGAAGGCTGGTCCTATGCCGGTGGGGTGATTACCATCCAGGACGGCGCAAATGTGGTGTTCACGGGCAGCACAACGGCGAACCGCCTTCTTGCGGCCTCCGGCGTAACCGCCACGGTCAAGCTGAAAAATGTGAGCGTCAACCTGGCAAGCGGCACGGCCTTTTCCGGGGCCTCCGCGTCGGTGACCCTCCTCCTGGAGGGGGAGAACAGTATTACCGTGGCGAATACCAACGGTACCCGCGGCATCAGCGTCACCTGGCTTACCGTCGACAGCGCGGCAAGCGCCAACGCCGGGACGGATTCCAGCAGCCGGAGTACCGAGGGGACCCTGTACGTGAACGCGGGCAGTTCCGGCGGCGGCGCGGGGATAAGCGGCTCCGTCACCGTGCTGGGCGGCGTGGTGCGGGCGGGGAGCTATTACGCCTTCGAGCGGGCCCTCACCGCCATGGGGGGCGTCGTCTTTACCCAGAATTCGATCAACACCCTCACCCGGCCCGCTGATTCGACGGCGGTTGTGTTCGTGAACACCGCCCCCGAAGGTTTCAGCCAGGACAATCATGACGACCTGGTGGCCTGCGGCGGCGAAGTAACCGTCAGCGGCGGCGCGGTTTCCATGAACTCGAGCCTCACGGTACCTTCGGGGGTTACCCTGCGGATACCCGCGGGGGTCACCTTCACCATCGCTTCAAACCGCACCCTGACCATTGCATCCGGGGGGACGCTGATTGTGGACGGCACGGCCGTTATCGCCGGGGAATTGCAGAACGGCGGTTCCATCATCAACCGGGGCACGATCACCGGGAGTGTCACCGGCGGCGGAAGCCTGGCCTACCCCGTGGAAATCCGCTACCACCTGAACGGGGGCACCCTGAACGGGGACACCGGGGAGAGCGCGGAGGTACTCGCGTCCAACGCCCAGTACACCCTGCCCGTGCCCTCATTCGGGAGCCGCGCCTTCCTCGGCTGGTACGGCAACGACCAGTTCACCGGGAGCCCCGTAACGGTGATTCCTTCGGGGAGTCTGGGAATCAGGGAATTCTGGGCCCTGTGGCGTTCCGCAACCCCCGAAGCCGACTCCGCCTCCGTGGCAAAGACCCTCGACACACCCATGACGGAGGTCTCCTTCACCCTGGCAGAGCCCCTTTCGGGGACCTGGAAGGTCTACGCCGCCGCAAGCGGGGACGCCCCGGCTCCGGGGGTCGCCGCGTCCGCGTCCGGCTCAACCCTCACCCTCTTCCACGGCTCCGACGTGCCCTGGGGGACCTACTACGTCTCCCTGACCGAACCGGGCCTGGCCGAAAGCCTCCGGGCGGCCCTCACGGTCGTCGGGGAGTATTCCGTCACCTACCACCTGGACGGGGTGGAGGGCCCCGAAAATACGACCTACCAGGCCAATTCGCTGCCCTATGCCCTCCCGCTGCCCTTCCCGGCCGGCAAGGTCTTCATGGGGTGGTACGGCAACCCGGACTTCACCGGAAGCGAAATAATGGAGATACCCGCAGGGACCCTGGGGCCGGTGGTCTACTGGGCCTGGTGGGAGGACATGCCGACGGTCGATCTGGGCAACCCCGGCTCTTCGGGCCCCCGCTGGTACTACAGCGGCGGCATGGTCACCGTGCAAAACTGCGCCAACCTGATCCTTACCGGCGGCCCGACGGCGAACAACATTTCGATGGCCCCCGGCGCTACCGCGGTGCTGCGGCTTAGCGGCGTGATCTTCGGAATTCCGGGTTATGCCCCTTATAAAACGGTTAGAACTCTCGACGTTTCCCCGGCGGCAAAGGTGACTCTGCTCCTTGAAGGGACAAGCACCGCCGGCGGTAGTGAAGACAGTGATAATATTCCCGGCTTTAAAGCCGCGCCGGTGACGGTCATAGACAGCGCCGCAAGCGCCAATGCCGGCACGGATGACAGCAGCCGCAGCACCGAGGGGACCTTCTTCGCGCGGGGAGACGGCTTTTCCGGGAACACGCCCGGAATCCTTGGCAACGTTACTGTTCTGGGCGGCGTAGTCATCGGAAAGCATGATAACTACTACGGCAGCATCTGCAGTTTCAACTACGGCATCTCCGGAACCATTACCGCAAAGGGAGGCGTGACGATCGCCCCGCACGGGATGAGCGGTCTCGTCCGCCCCGAGGGTTCAACGGCGGTGGTGTTCGTGAGCAACGTCCCCTCCGGCTGGGACGATACCGACCACGGGGACCTGGTGGTCTGCGGCTCTGAGGTGTCCATCAACAGCGGCGGCGCAGCCAGCGGTGTCATCACCCTGAACGCCGGCCTCACTATCCCCGCGGGCGTCACCCTGCGGATTCCCTACGGCTGGACCCTGAAACTGAACGGCCATACCCTCACCATAGAGCCCGGCGGCACGGTCCTGTGCTCAGAGTTGACGGGAGGGTCTGTTGCGGGCGACCTGACCGGGCATCTGGACAGCGGGGTCATTACGGATTAGGCGCCAGGCGCATGCGCCTGGCGCTATCAAAGTACCGTTACGCGGCGGCCCTACTTCCGCTCAGGCGTGTCCGGGCTGTCTTTTTCGGCGGACTTCCTGGAGCCGATGACCAGGGCAAGGTTCAGGACGATGCCCACGGCGAGCCCCCAGGCCGCGCCGCGCACCGCGAGCACCGCGCCCATGACCCCCGCGATTACCATGTCCGTGTCGTTCCGGCACCTCTTAATCGCGATGATGGTGCACGCATAGCCCTGCACGAGCATGGTTATGGACAGGGCCACCGGGAGCACCTCCTTCACCAGGAGGGCCACCGGGATGATCGCCACGGAGATTGCCGTGGTCATGCGGAAGGTGCCGACCCCGGAGAAAATCGAGTCCATGGCCTTGCGGCCGTCCTTGTAGCGCTGGCAGGTTGACACCGTGACCGCCGCCCAGAGGGGGCCGCAGAGCTGGGTGTAGGGCGCGATCAGGGCCATCACGGTATTCCGCACACCGCTTATGATGTTGGACCGGTCGGCGTTGAAGTCGATCTTCTCGTCGGTCCGGGCCTCGTCGGATTCCTTCAGCAGGACGTCCGCGGTAACGAAGTCCCCGAAGGCGATGATGTAGGCCGCGATGGCCGTGGGAATCGCCTTGACGAACATGTCGGCCCTGGGGAACCCGATGCCGAAGGGACTCACGGTTTTGAGCAGTTGCCCGATCTGGGGCAGCCAGAAGAGGAACTGGGACTTGCCGGTTGCCGGGTCCGTGTGGGACAGGCTGATTGCGGGCAGTTTGATTTCCCCGAACAGGGGCCCGATGATGATGCCCAGGATGATCGCCGGCAGCATACCGAAGCTTCCCAATGTATCGAAGAAGGCGTTCTTCTTCCGCAGTTTCTGGAAGGTCGGCGAGAAGAGCAGGAAGTAGGCCACCAGGCAGGAAATCCCGATGGAGAAGGTGTAGACCTTGAACCGGCCGTTCATCTCGCCGATGACTGCGGCGACCGCGGCGCCGAAGAGGATGCCCGCCTGAATTGACCTGGGGATGGCCCTCATCAGCCGGTTCGCGATGCCGCCGATACCCATGATGAAGAACATCAGCGCCACGATGAGCTGCAAGGCGACCATCGCCTGAATCCGCTCGGTCCCTTCGGCGTAGCCGTTGGTGAGGTATGCGGAGACCACGGGAATCGCCGGGGTGACCCATCCGGGCACGACGGGGTCGCCGAAGGTGGCGTGCAGGAAGTAGAGCAGCCCGTTGATCACAACCATGGACCAGGCGATTTCGTAGGAAACCCCCAGAACCGATTGCAGAACAGGGATGGCTCCCAGACAGGTTGCGCACATGAAGATTGCCGAAACAGCTTCGGGCACTTCAAACCGGTAGTGCACAAAGGGGATACGAATCTTGAATATCCCGCAGGGGATGTAGGGCTGTTCAAGCCCGTTTTCGCGTTTTAATGCCATAAAAAACTCCTCAAAGTAAAGAAATGCTTGAAAAAAAGTGATTTCCGGCTTAGAGGCCGGAGCGGAGTAAGGGAGGCATCAAAGGCGGAGTTTTAAAAGATGGGTATTATTCACCTGCATGTAGTGCGTTTTTGTGTCCGCCGGAAGGGGCGATTGCAGGAAAAAGTCTTTGACGTTGGTATTCTGGGGATTTACGGGGGAAGCAAAAAGCCTGGCCCACAGACGCTGGGGGGAAAACTGCCGCTTTGCTTTTAAGGCTCCGGCAACTGCGGAAGCATCCGCCGCCGGGACCGCAAAGATAAGCCGCTCCGACCCCGGAACCTGACCTGGGGGCCCTAATTTTACGCTCCTGGTCCGTCCGGCAGCCGAAAGGGAAAGGGTCCCCATAACGGCGACGGCAGTGTACAGCATGAGCGCCCGGAGCCGGGAATGAAACGCGCGCGCCTTTTTGTATTCGAGAGCCATATCCCCTCCTTTGCACGTACAAGGACACTCCCTATAATACTACCTTTTTGTAAGACCCCTGTCAAGGGCACAACCCTGTTTTTTTTCATAATGCGTGCCTTGCGTTCCGGCTGGTTTTGTTCTATAATTATTCCCGGTTTCCTGGAGGTCCACTGTGGAAGTACGGGTCCGTTATGCGCCGTCACCGACGGGATTGCAGCACATCGGGGGGGTGCGAACCGCCCTGTTCAACTATCTCTTCG
>JAISTZ010000109.1 GCA_031272345.1 Spirochaetaceae bacterium
GGGACAATGAAACAGCCCGGCTCTGCCGCGCCGAGGCGGACCGTCTTTTCGGAAGCGCAAAAATGAACGACCGGAGGTACGCATGATACGGCTCAAGAACGCGGCCCAGATAATGGGCATCAGAAGGTCCTGCGACCTCCTTTCCGCCATGTACGACGCCCTCCTCCCCATGGTCAAGGCCGGGGTGACCACCAGGGACATCGACGAATTTTGCAGGGAATTCATCAAGAAACACGGGGGAAAGCCCGCCTGGTTCCGGGAGGATTTTCCCGGGGCGGCCTGCGTGTCGATCAACGACGAGGTGATTCACGGGGTGCCCGGCAAGCGGCGGGTGCGGGACGGGGACCTGGTGTCCATAGACGTGGGAATCGACCTGGAGGGCTACATCAGCGACTCCGCCGTCACCGTGATGGTGGGGAACGTGTCCCCCGGGGCCCGCCGTCTCGTGGAGGTCACCCGCCGGTGCCTGGAGGCGGGGATAGGGGCCTGCAAGGCCGGGAACCGCATCGGGGACATCTCCCGGGCCGTATACGCCGTGGCCCAGGAAGCGGGCTGCGGGGTGGTGCGGGAATACTGCGGTCACGGGGTCGGCCTGGACGTGCACGAGGACCCGTCGATCCCCAACGTGCCCCTGCGGGGGGCCAACCCGAGGATCCAGGCCGGGATGGTCCTGGCGATCGAGCCCATGATAAACCAGGGGACCGGGGACATATACCTTGCCCAGGACGACTGGACGGTCCTCACCGCCGACGGGAAGCTCTCTTGCCACGAGGAACACACCGTGGCCGTGTTCGCCGACCGCACGGAGGTGCTCACCAGGCACGGCCCTTGACGGGCTTCCCCTTCGCGGGTAGGTTTATGCAGACACACAGGAAGCGTCTGCTTTGATAAGGAGGAATACTATGGCCGAACCGGTAGTCTTGTACGAGGTTGAACATGGAGTCGCCCTGATAACCCTGAATCGGCCCGCCCAGCTCAATTCCTGGTCACGGGAACTGATGGAAGCGCTGGTCGGGGCTGTGGAACGGGCAGGGGAGGACGGGGCCGTGCGGGTCGTCGTGATTACCGGCGCGGGCAGGGCCTTCACCGCCGGGGGTGACCTGCTGGAGATGAACGCCCTTCCCACGGCGGAGGATCGGCGCAGGTTCTTCATGCTCGCCGGGCTCATCACCACCGCCGTCAGGGACTGTCCCAAGCCCGTGATCGCCATGGTGAACGGCGTGGCGGCGGGGGCCGGGTTCAACCTGGCCGTCACCTGCGACCTGGCCTTCGCTTCGGAGGACGCCAGATTCATCCAGAGCTTCGTAAAGGTGGGGCTCGCGCCGGATTCCGGGGGCTTCTACGCCCTCCCCAGGATCGTGGGGCTTTCAAAGGCCAAGGAGCTGATGTTCACCGCCCGGCCCGTGAGCGCCCAGGAGGCCCTGTCCCTCAACCTGGTGAACCGGGTGGTCCCCGCGCCGGACCTGGGCCGAACCGTGATGGACTTTGCCCGGAATCTCGCCCGGTCCGCGCCCCTGGCCCTGGAGCTGACCAAAAAGGCCCTGAACGAGGCCTTCCATGTCTCCCTGGAGGAGAGCCTCGAAACCGAGGCCCTCACCAACGCCTTCCTGTCGTCCACCGCCGATTTCACTGAGGGGGTGGCGGCCTTTCAGGAAAAACGCGAACCGATTTTTAAAGGAGCCTGACATGTCCCAATCCCTTCCGAATAGCCCGAACAGCGCCCTCTTTACGGACTTTTACGAGCTCACCATGGCCCAGGGGTTCTGGAAGCAGGGGAAGAATCACCCCGCGGTGTTCGACATGTTCTTCCGGAAGCACCCCTTTTCGGGGGGATTCTCGGTCTTTGCCGGCCTGGGGACTCTCCTCGATTCCCTCGAGGCCTTCTCCTTCAGCCCTGATGACATAGCTTACCTTTCCACCCTGGGGGTGTTTGAGCCGGCCTTCCTGGACTTCCTCCGGGACTTCAGGTTCTCCGGGGATCTCTACGCCTTCGACGAGGGGTCGGTGATTTTTCCGGGGGAACCCCTGGTGCGGATCCACGCGAATTTGATCGAGGCCCAGATCATCGAGGGGCTCGTGCTGAACCATATCAACTTCCAGAGTCTCATCGCCACCAAGACGGCCAGGGTGTTCCTGGCGTCCAGGAAGGGGCGGATCATGGAGTTCGGCCTCCGCAGGGCCCAGGGGCCCAACGGCGCGCTCTGGGCTTCCAGAGCGGCCTTCATCGGCGGGGCGGGGAGCACGAGCAACACCCTGGCGGGCCGGGTCTTCGGCATCCCCGTGAGCGGCACCATGGCCCATTCCTGGGTCATGTCCTTCCCCTCGGAACTGGAGGCCTTCAGGGCCTACGCCGCCCTCTACCCGGACGCTACTATCTTCCTGATCGACACCTACGACACCCTCCAGTCGGGCATAAAAAACGCCGTCATCGCCGGGGGGGAGCTGGCCGCCCGGGGGCACAACTTCGGGGTGCGTCTGGATTCCGGGGACATGCAGTACCTTTCCACCTGTGTGCGGAAGCTCCTGGACGAGGCGGGGTTCCCCAGGGCGGGGATCACCGTGTCCAACGACCTCTCCGAGGAAATCATCGAGACTCTGGTGTCCAACGGGGCCCCCATAACGAGCTGGGGGGTGGGAACCCAGATGGTCACCGGGGGGGTGGAGGCCGCCTTCTCCGGGGTATACAAGCTCGCCTCCCGGTCTGCCGAGGAGGGTGAAGGGGAGGCCCCTGTCCCGGTGATGAAGTTCTCCGACAACCCGGAAAAGACGACCAATCCGGGCATAAAGGAGGTGTGGCGGCTCTACGACCGGAACAACGCGGCCCTGGCGGACGTGCTCGCCCTGGAGGGTGAAGAAATCACCCCCGGAAGGGCCGAGGTATTTTTCCACCCGGCGATCGACTACCGGCAGGTCTGCATCAACCCGGCGCGGGCGGTCCCCCTCCTCAAAAAGAAGCTCTCCGGGGGAAGGCGGGTGGAGCCCCCGCTGAGTCCGGGGGACGAGATACGCCGGGCCCGGCAGGTGATGGAGGGGCAGCTTGAGTCCCTGGACATCACCTTTAAGCGGATGCTCAACCCCCACATCTACAAGGTCTCCATAAGCCGGGCCCTCAAGAACTTAAAGCTCGGCTTCATCGAGGCCCGGCTGAGGTAGGCCACCCATGGACCTGGAAACACTTGAACGCCGCGCGGAGATCATCCGCCGGATCCGCTCCTTCTTTGTCTCCCGGCATTACCTGGAACTGGATGTCCCGGCCCTCGCTCCCGCGCTGATTCCCGAAACCTGCCTGGAGGTGTTCAAAACGGAGCTCCTTTCCCCCGGGGGCGGAAGGCCGGCCCCCCTCTACCTGACCCCCTCCCCGGAGGTCTACATCAAGAAAATCATCGCCGCCCACCGGGTCGACGTGTTCCAGGTTTCCAAATGCTACCGGAACTGCGAGTCCCTGGGGGCCGTGCACAACCCGGAATTCACCATGCTCGAATACTACACCATGAACGCCGCTTACAAGCAATCCGCCGCCCTCACGGAGGAATTCTTCGATTACCTGGGAGTCCCCCCGGCTCTCTCGCCCCCCTTCACGCGCCTTACCATGGACGAGGCCTTCCTCCGGTTCGCGGGGTTCAGGCTCTCGGAGGCCCAGGAAACCGGTGCGCTTGCGGAACAGGCCCGCAGGCTGGGCATCGCGGAGGGCCCGGAAAATCCCTTTGAAAACTGGGCCTGGGACGACCTCTACGAGCTCATCCTGGTGCACGCTGTGGAGCCCGCCCTGCCCAGGGAGAGGCCCGTGGTCCTCCTCGATTATCCCGCCCAGGCGGTCTGCCTTGCCGGGGACGTTCCCCCAAAAAGCGGCCCCTCCGGCGCGCCCCTGTGGAAGGAGCGGTGGGAACTCTACGCCGATGGCGTCGAGCTTGCCAACTGCTACACCGAGGAGACGGACCCGGACAAAATCCGCGCCTATTTTGAAAGGGAAGGGGCGATAAAAGAGATGACCGCCCGGACGCCCCACGCTGTCGACAGGGATTACTGGAAAATCTTTGAGGACTTTCCCCCCTGTTCGGGGGTCGCTCTGGGGGTGGACAGGCTCATAGCCCTGATGACCGGTTCCAGGGGGATAGAACCGGTGCTGCCGTTCCCGCTCTCTACACCTTACGCTGGAACCAGCGGATGTTCCTGTCCTCGGGAATCACAGTGACCTCCGGGGATGGAGAGAGCGCCATGGTTATCCCGTGGTTTATCTTGCTTATCAGCCAGGTGAGGGGTCTGAGGGGCCACACCTTGTGCCCTATGGACTGGGCCACCAGGTCCGTGTAGAGGGCCCATGTCTGGGTGGCCGCGATCAGGTCCGTGCAGATGAGGTACTCGGAAATCACCCCGAAGGGCATTTCCGCCGGAAGGAAGCCCCGGGCGTATTCGACCGCCCACACGCCGTCGGTAAAATTCATGGCCCTGGCCTGACCGGGCCCCACGTAGACCCGGTCCCCGGGCTTGTAAATCTTTTTTTCAAATTCGCCCTCTCCGTAGTACCACATCTCGCCGTCGATCACCGTGTCCCAAAACCCGGTGAAGTGCCGCCCGGAATGGCCCTCCGAGCCGATGGGGGTGCCCCAGATCATGATGTACTCTGTGAGGGAGGCGTAGTACAGCTTCATTTGAATCATTGCGCCTCCGGCAATTGAGTAGACCCAGGGCTGGCTGAAATCTATCATTCCGGGATAGTGTTTTTCCATAGCTTTGCCGAACACATCGAACATTTCCGGCTTGGGGTGGCCGAGGCACTCCATGGCGCACTCGTGGACAACGGGGGGACTGAAAACTGGCATGACAAACTCCTTTTTGTTTGTTTTTTCGATATATATCTATCGGACAGCGTCCGTTGCCGGACGCTCAAATTTGCCCTGTTCCCCGGCAGGGGATTTAAAGGGACCGAACATGGCGTTCATGGACATCCCCAGGATGCGTGTGGCAAAGGCCCTGGGCAGGAGACCCATGAACACGAAGCCCATCCGGTTGCGCGCCCCGTCCGAAGCGGAGGGCCTTTTCCCCAGGGCTTTCAGAGCCCGGCGCACC
>JAISTZ010000147.1 GCA_031272345.1 Spirochaetaceae bacterium
CCCACCGGCCACGGCACGACTCGCCTGGTACGCATCGAGCCGCAGCAATAAAGCCCGTCACCCCGGAGGTTTGCCTCGTCCATGCGACGGCACACTCCATCTTGTTCCCGCAAGATGTACGAGACCGTATCAGAGTCCAGGGCGGCTACGGCCAGGTCTGCCGAAGGGGCCAGATAAATTGTTTTTAAGCCGGCGGTCACCGCCTTGCGGTCCTTGTAGGGGACGAAGCGGACCGAGGTGCGCACCATGTGGACGATGCAGAGCTGCACTTCGGTTTTGGGGAACACGGCGTTTATCGCCTCGGGGAATCCGGTGAGGCCGTCGACACAGGCAATCAAAATATCCTGGACGCCCCGGTTTTTCAGTTCTGGAAAGGGGCGAGTCCGGGGCGGGATTCTGGGGGGCGGGGGTTACCGCTTGACAAGGTTATCCCTCTATGCTATGCTAATTAAATGGTGAAAACACAACTTTTACACGAAATTGATACACTTACCCCTGAAAAGATCGCTGAAGTATTTGATTTTATCGTCTGTTTGAAGGGCGAAGAAGCGCCTGTTACGCAAGCAGTGCAATCTCATGCTGCAAATTGGCGGCAAGAATTATTCCGGCACATGGAACTCGCGCACGGCCATTCCAACGGCAAAAAATGGACCAGAGAAGAACTGCATCGTGGATAACGTTTTTTTTTGACAGTAATGTACTGGTCTACACGGTAGATGACGACAGCCCGCACAAACAGCAGAGAGCCCGGTCCCTTGTCGCAATGATTTCAGATCGCGCAGTACCTGTGATTTCCACACAGGTATTGCAGGAATTCTATAATGCCAGTACAAAAAAGCTGAACATAGACGAATTTGCGGCAAAGTCTATCGTCCATGATTTACGCAATATGATGGTGGTTCAGGTTACCCCTGACATTATTGAACACGGTATTGATGTAAGTATCGTGTCGCAACAGTCATTTTGGGACGGCCTGATAATTGCCGCAGCCGAATATGCAGATTGCACAATACTTTTGTCGGAAGACATGAATGACGGTCAACTTATTAATGGCGTAAAGATAATAAATCCGTTTTCCAATATATTGCCTTGGGAAAAGCAATAAGAAGGGTATAAAAGGAATGCGGTGGAAGGCGGCTTTGCTTGACTATTTTTCCTTGCTATGCTATCATACCCTATGATCAGAACCGATCCTGGTACACACCAGCACTACAGCGACAACATTCGGCGCGGCAGGTGACGATATTGATAATGGAGGTATACCATGCCGGAAGTAAGCAGATTTTACGGAATGATTATAAAAATGTTCTTCCGCAAAAGCGAGCATAATCCGCCTCATATTCATGTGCTCTATGGGGAATATGCCGGGTTGATTGATATAGAGACAGGGGAAATGTTTGAGGGCGATTTGCCGGTCCGCGCTCTGGCCCTTGCAAAGGAATGGGCGCAGGCGCATAAAGGTGAACTCCTGGAAATGTGGCGTACACAAAATTTCAAGCGGCTTCCGCCTCTTGAGTGAGGAGGCCTGATGTTTCACAAAGTAAAAGCGGTAACGCCCCTGAGCGAATATCGATTGCTGGTTTCTTTTTCTGGTGGCGAGCAGAAACAGTATGATGTAAAGCCCCTGTGCGGCGAGTGGAACGCCTTCAAACCCCTGCTCTACATTGCAGGACTGTTTGAACAGGTCCGCATAGACGGTTCTGGATACGGCGTCAGTTGGAACGCCGATATAGACCTGTCCTGCGAGGAACTGTATGAAAACGGCGTTGCCCTCAACGCCGGTGATTAGTAAGAAATATTTTTGTGTCTTGAGCTTGCGGCTGGTTTTAGCAGAGCCCTTGTAACAGGAAAAAGCTGCGAGTCCGGAGGCGCTCCTCGGCTACAGGGGCGCAATTTAGCGTTTTATTTCTAAAGCCCCCCTGTTCTTTTTCCGATAATCAAACGAGGAGAACCGCCATGCAAAGAGACGACAAGGACTTGCACGAGGAAGCCGCCGAGATGACCCGGATTATCACTGCCCAATGCGGCCTGCTCGACATCATCACCGGGACGCAGCAAAAGCTGCGGCGGAGTGTGCTCGCCAAGGACTGGGAGAGCCTGGCCGCGGATTTGCCTGCCCTGGAGACCCTCTCCGGGCAATTTGCCGCGCTTGAGGCGGAGCGGGACGCCCTGTGCCGCGCAATTCTGGGGCAGGGGTCGGGCGGAGATTTCTACCTCCTCCTGGACCGCTTCCCCGGCGAGGTCCGGGGTGACCTGCTGGACCTGTACACCCGGTTCAAGCGGAAACTCCTGGAGTCCCGGCGGGAAAGCAGGGGCCTCAGGACCTACCTCAAGATCATGCTGGGCTTTTTGCAGGGGGTCTTTGATTCGGCTATACCGAACCGGAGGAACAAGGTGTATTCACACACCGGGGCCATCGTCCATGCGGCTCCAGAGAGCCTGGTGCTCAACACGCTTTTATAGAAGAAGTAAAGCAAGGATTTTGCCATCCATGGCAAAGGAGAAGATATGGCGTCAACATTTGCGGGAATAGAACTTGGGAAACGGAGCCTCATGGCCCACAGCCAATCAATCAACACGGCGGGCCACAACATTTCCAACGCCGACACCGAGGGCTACAGCAGGCAGCGGGTGCAGCTCCGGGCCTTCGATCCCCTGGACCGGCCCGACTTAACCCGGGCGGAAACCCCGGGGCAGATCGGCCAGGGCGTGTCGATTGAACGGGTCGCCCGCCTCAGGGACGAATTCCTTGATGCCCGCATCGTGGCCCAGAGCAACATGGAGTCCTTCTGGGGAACCAGGGAAAAATATTACTCTATGATAGAAAAGGTCTTCAACGAGCCTGAGGACGTGTCCGTGCGGTCAAATATGGACATGTTCTGGCAGGCCTGGCAGGAACTTTCGGTCTACCCGGACTCAAAGGCCGCCCGGCAGGCCGTGGTCACCAGGGGGGAATCCCTGGTCAATTCGATTCACCAGGAAAACACCGCCCTTGAGGGCATCCGCACCATCCTGAACGGCGACATCGAAGCCACGGTGAAACAGGTGAACGACTACGCCCGGCAGATTGCGGAGGTCAACATAGAAATCGAGCGCTCCAGGGCCATGGGGGACAACCCCAACGACCTCCTGGACAGGCGGGACCTGCTGGTGGAAAAACTCTCGGGCCTTATCAACGTCACCCAGGACCGCAGGGACACGGACGAATTCATGCTCCACACGGGGGGGCACATCCTGGTGCAGGGAGGCGTTGCCCGGCGCTTCGAGGTGGTACCCAGGGTTGACGACAGGGGATACAGCCGAATTCGCTGGGCGGACACCCAAAACGAGGCGGCCTTCGAGGGCGGAACCCTGGGGGCCCTGGTGGAACTGCGGGACGTGGACCTCAGACGGGAGCTGCAAAACCTGAACACCATGACCGTCAACTTCATGGACCTGGTGAACAACGTGCACCGGGCCGGGGTGGGCGCGAACAACGTGACCGGCCTGGACTTCTTCGTGGAGCAGCCCGCAGTGGTTGACGCCCTGGGGGCCTACGACCGGAACGGGGACGGGGAGGCGGATTCGACCTACGTATTCAGACTCACCGGGACCTACGGCTTCACCCCCCAGGACCAAAGCGGCCTCGAGGGGGTGATCACCCTGAACGGCCGGGACGGCAACGTCGAGGTTCCCTACTATCCCACGGACACGATAACGGCGATTATCGAGCGCATCAACAACTCCGACGCCGAGGTAAAAGCCTACCTGGACAAGAATAACCAGCTTGTCCTCAAAGCGGCCGCCGCGGCGGATCCGGCGAACCCGGACTTCGTGATTCGCCATGTGGAAGACAGCGGGCTCTTCCTGCGCTCCGCGGGCCTCCTCAGGGGAAGCGGCCCTGACGGGGCCTACGACTTCAACCGGCCCGACGCGGTGACCGTCCTCTCGGGGCAGGAAGCCCCTGCCGCAGGGGGCGCGGCCCTCCCCAGGGCGGCCTACGCGGTGGCCCCGGTGCTCGACCCGGCGGGTTACGTGGAAATCAACCCGGCAATAAAGCGGGACGTGCTCTCGGTCGCGGCGGCCTTCCCCGGGCCCGACGGCCGGGGTGAAACCGGCGACGGCAGGGCCGCCCTGGAAATCGCGTCCATCAGGAATTCCCCGGTGATGATCGGCAGGATGCGCACCTTTGACGACTACTTTGCCGAGACCGTCACCGCCACGGGACTCCTTGCGGAGCAGGCGGAGAACCAGTTGCTCAGCCAGCGGGCGATCATGGACGACCTGCGGTCCCTGCGGGATTCCATTTCCGGGGTCAACATCGACGAGGAGCTGGCGGACATCATCAAGTTCCAGCACGGGTACAATGCGTCCGCAAAGTACATCACCGTGGTGGACGAGCTCCTGGACACGGTGATCAACCGGCTGGGAGTGTAAGGAGGTAACACATGCACAGGGTTAGTTCCCACATGACGAACAGGGATTTGCAGTACCACCTGCGGGGCCAGGAAACGCGGCTCAACAGGGTGAACAATCAGATCGGCAGCCAGGGGAAGATCGGCAGCCTCAGGGACGACCCCATCGCGGCGGGCCACCTGGTGCGGTACAAGTCCTTCCTGACCAGGGTGCAGAACTTCGAGAAGAACGCCCAGACCCTGGCGGACAAAATCTCCGTGGCCGAGGGCTACCTGTCGAGCTCCCTGGACGTGGTGCACCGGGTGCGCACCCTGGCGGTGCAGGCCGCCAACGGCACCTACACTCGGGATGACCTCCGGCTCATGTCCGCCGAGGTCGACGAGCTCCTCAAGGAACTCGTGCAGAACGCCAACGGCCTTGACGGTGACGGCAACCTGCTCTTCGCGGGGACAAAAACCAAGGGCGCGGCCTTCGAGCCCGTGGTGGGCGCCGTGCCTGGGGCAGCGGAGCCGATGATAACGGAGGTGCGCTATGCGGGCAATGTTGACGTGAACAGCGTCGAGGTTGACGAAGGGGCGACTCTCCCTGTCGACCGGGCGGGGGACCGGATCTTTTGGGCTGAACGCCAGCGCCTTACGGCCCAGCGGGACCATTCGGCCTTCCGGGTTCCCGAGGACAGCATGATTAATGTTGACGGCGTAACCATAGCCCTCAAGGCCGGGGACAACGTGTCCACGGTTGCCGCGAAGATAAACGATTCCGGGGCCGCGGTGAGGGCTGAAATCGACCCCGGCACCAGGGGACTGGCCCTGACCACGACGGATTCCCGGCAGCTCTGGCTCCAGGATGCGGAAGGGACGATTCTGAGGGACCTGGGCCTCATCGGGGATTCCTCCCAGCGCCCCCCGAACAATATCGCCGCGGGTTCGGCCCAGATTTCCGGCGGCCCCCTCAAGGAGGGTTCCCTTTTTGAAGCGGTGATCGCCCTGCGGGACGCCATGCTTGCGGGCGACCAGGAGAGCATCGGCGGCAAGGTCCTCGGGGCGCTGGATCAGGGGTTCGACAACCTGAACACCCGGATCGCCCGGCTCGGCAGCGACTACGAGCGGGCCGCCCTCAACGCCGAGCGGAATTCCGCCACGGCCCTCAACGTGACCGCCGAAATTGCCCGGGAGGGTGATCTGGACATGACCGAAGCCCTGATGAACCTGAAGATGCTCGAGTTGGTGCAGCAGGCGACCCTCGCCGTGTCCGCGAGGATCCACGACAACACCCTGCTGAATTATCTGCGGTAGAACACGGAATTTGGCCCATGCGCGATTCGAACGCGCGACCTGTTGCTTAGGAGGCAGCCGCTCTATCCAACTGAGCTAATGGACCCCAAGGAAGGCCGGTTTATGCAAACGGGACAGACCGGCGCCGGCATTAAAACGCCTGCGAAGAGCCCAGGTAAACTACGGCACAGGAACCATCCTTCTACCGCTGCTTCCTTCCGAACCTGACGGGGTTTGAAAGCGGCGCCTTGCATAGCACCTGGACTCACCGCAAACGTCTTGTCCCAGCGGAAAGAGAGGGATTCGAACCCTCGGTACCTTGCGGTACACACGATTTCCAATCGTGCACCTTCGGCCTCTCGGTCATCTTTCCATACAAAAAAACGCTTCACTGCCCGGAAAGGGGGGGATTCGGTTCTCGTTGCGCACATCCTGTGCGCTTCCTCGAACCCGCCTCCGCGCCCTTCCGGCGCCATCCGTGGCGCCTTTTCCTCGCATTCGCTCGGCGGGCGCTCCGGTTCG
>JAISTZ010000156.1 GCA_031272345.1 Spirochaetaceae bacterium
CCGTAAAAGTCGTCGGGTCCGTGGTAGTCCTTCAGGATTTCATCCAGAAGTTCTTTTGAAAAGGCCATACTTACTCCTTACTGTAGTATAGCCGTTTACACAAAAATCTTTACAGGATCTCCTTACCGCGACAATAGCGCATAATACTCTTTACGGCATTTCATCGCATGAAAAATCCGTATTTGATCATCTTCTAGAAGATTATACAAAATTTCTATCAGGTTTCCATTTCTGTCTGACCCGATAAGGAGATACCGGTTTTCTCCATCAAACAATTCATCATACCGTCTCTCCTGTATGGCATTGTATATATCTTCCTCTGTATACCCATGTTTGAATGCGCTGTCCTTGAAAACAATGTCTCCGCCCACATTTCTATTGTACCGCACCTTTCACCGATGCGCAAGAGGGCGCGAGGGTTTTATTCCTAAAACCTTCAAAGGACTTGTTCAGAATGACCGGCACATCGGGAGACAGGGCCTCCGCCGTGACCCGTACATTTCCGGAAATCTACGGCAAGCAATGAACCCCCAGGCGCAAAGGAGGGGATACCCCCCAAAAAAAGCAATATTCAAGGGGTGGTGAGTCCGGTACGACGATTCTGAGGGGAGCTATCACGCAACGTGTTTTTGCCGGGTCTTTAGCAACTCATACAAGTATTCGGGTGCGAAGTCAACACCATTGTCCCAGCAAAGGGTATAATGGGCTAACTTCATTGTTTTGAATTTTTCCGGATCTAATAATTCACGGACGATTTCGCGGTGGTCCTTTTCAAGTTCAGTCTGAAAATTGATGACGCCACTCTGCCCGTCATTAAACTCAACATAGACTTCATAGCCGCCTCTATAAACGGCATCAGTAACTTCAAGCATTTTAACCTCCCGTGCCTAGACCAACGGCTGTATTTTCAGGTATTTTCCTGTTGCCTGTATCATGTCCCAGTCCGCTATCAATTCTTGTTTGTGCATTGAGGCCCATTCGACAACATATCCAAGAATCCGCGAGGGCACATCCCCTTCCAATAAGGAAAGATTACCTATAGCGATAGAAGCGCTATACTCACCATATTCCACATGAAAGTGTGGAGGATTATGGTCGTTGAAATACATATACACCACAACACCCAAAAATCGACTCAATTCTGGCATATTGACTATACTACCATCCACCTTGCCGGATTGTCAAGGGGGGTGCGGCGGAGGCCAAAAGGCCTGTTTTATGCCCCACGGGTAGATTTTGCGTGGGCGGGTGTGAACGTACATGCCCCCGATCCCTTGACAACAGGCCGGAATATGCTACAATCTTAATCAGAATTACGCAAGGCTGAGCAAGGACTTATGAATGACGAATACGCAAAAAAGCGCCGTGGTCAATAGTTTCTTTTACGCCTTCTCCCTGGGGTGCGCGCTGCTTTTCGCCGTGCTCCTGTGGAATGACGTGTACCGGCGGTTCACCGAGAACACCAGGGCGCCTATCGGGTGGATTCTCAGGACAGGCAGAGTCGTCCAGCGCCAGCTCGCCCGGAGGACCATCTGGGAGCGGGCCGTCGCGGAATTGTCCCTCTATCCGGGGGACAAGATCCGCACGGGCGATGATTCCGCCGTCCGCATCTCCCTAGCGTCGGGGGACGTGATAGACCTGGGCAGCAACTCCATCATCACCATAGAAATCACCGGGGAGAACACGGGCGCCATCACCCTGGAGGCCGGAGTCGTGGTCCCCGTGGTTTCCACCGGCGGCGTGGTGGTGCGGACCATCGACGGCAAGACGGCGCCCCTGGGGGAGGAACCCCTCTACGCCGCCGGGGAGCCCCCAGGGGAGAGCCCCGTTGAGACCGGCGGCGCCCAGCCCGAGGCCGTCCCGGGGATGCCCCAGTCGGTCTTTCAGGAACTCGATGTGGTTGAAGAGACGGAACCCCTCCTCGAAGTGACCTCCCTTCTGCCGCGGCCTGAAAACCTCAGGCCCCAGGGAGTCATCGGCAGGGAAGAGCTGGCCGAGGCCCAGGGGGTCGTCTTTTCCTGGGATCCGGTTCCGGGGGCGGAACGCTATGAGCTGACCCTGCGGACCCCGGAGGGGGTCCTCCTGCGGAGCGAATTGGTCCCCTCCACGGCCCGCTATGTGTCCGACCTCGCCCTCTTCCTGTCCTACCGCAGCCTCTTCTGGTCCGTGCAGGCCCATGGGGAAGGGGAAATCCGGAGCGCCGTTGCGACGGGGATTCTGGACATATACCTGCCCCCCATCGAGGCCCCGGAACCGGGCCTGCCTGAAAGGCGCTGAGGCTGACGATGAAGCGGCTGTCCCTCGTCCTGGTCGTTCTGAGTTTTGCCCTGCCGGGTTTTGCTCAGACCTATTCGTACAGGATGAGCTGGTCCCCGGTGCCCGCCGCCCGGCGCTACAGGGTGGTCGTGGAAAAGCTGGAAGCCGACTGGATAGTCGCCATCGAATTCGAGACCGCGGCCCTGTGGGCGAACCTGTCCCTGGAACAGGGAGAGTACCGCTACCAGGTTACGGGCAAGGACATCCTGGGGCTTTTGGGCGAACCCTCCCAGTGGGTTGCCTTCACCGTGAGCCCCCCTGAGGACGCCCCTGAACCGCAGGCTCCAGGGGCTGAAACCGGAGGAGAACCCCGTGTTCCGCCCCCGGCGGAGGGCGGCGGAGGTGAATCCCGCGCTTCGCGTCCGGCGGGTGACGCCGGGCTCCAGGGGGAGGAATCCGCGGAAGCCCAGCCGGAGGCCGGGGCCTTTGCGGCCGCGGCGGGGGCGGAGGTCAACCTGCTTGACCTGGGAAAAAGTTTTGCGGTAGGATGTTCCCTTACAGGGGAATGGCGTTTTAGCCGGAGTTTGTCCGCTGGAGGGTTCTTTTTGGCCAGTTTTGGGATTGCGGAACTGTTTACCCTGGAGAGCGGCGTGTTCATGCGCTGGTACTTCTTCCGGCCCGGGGCCGTCCCTCTGGAGATCTTCCTGGAGGGCGCACTTGGGGCCGCCGCGGTCATGCGGAACGCTTCGCCCGGGGATTCCCTGGGCCTCGTAGACGCGGGGCTGTCGGCGGGAATGCGGTACTTCCTGGGAAAATTCTACGCCGAACCCTACGTCCGGGCGGGGTATCCCTTCCTCACGGGCGCGGGGGTCCGGTTCGGCTACGCCAACGGGAGGCCCCAATGAGACGCCCCCAGGCCCGAATCGCCCTTGCGGCGGGGAGCCTTCTTTTCATCTTCATATCCTGCGAGAACTGGATACTGACATCCCTGATGGACGGGAAGGACGGAACCAGCGCCTCCCCCGCGTATCCCTGGGAAAGCGCGCCCGTTTACTACATCGACTCCAACGGCAACGACGATACCGGAGACGGCACGGCGGACTATCCTTGGTACTCGCCCCAAAAAGCCGTGAACGCAATAAAGACCGAGGCTGGACGCTGGTCCATCCCGCAGGTAAAACAGGTAACCATTGTCATCTCCGGAGATATAACCACCGGTCAACTCAACGTAATGGGCAACAGAATTAACACGATAATGATTCTGGTTGAAGGCGCTGATATGCCGGAAATCGTGCTCAAGGGCGGCGAAAAGGGCGGGAGCATCGACGGCGAGGAAACAGTATCAATCCTGGTAGTGGGCAGTGGGGGGAAGGTAACCCTGGCCGAGAACCTCCTCCTGGCCAACGCCAACGGCGCGGTTCAGGTGAAGGGCGGTTCCTTCACCATGTCAGGCGGAGAAATAGGGGATAACTCCACCGCCGCCTATGGCGGCGGAGTTTATGTGGACGGCGGTTCCTTCACCATGTCCGGGGGCGTGATCTACGGCTCAAAGACCGCTGATACTGAAGCGGATGCTGAATCCCTGGCGAACAGCGCTGAATCCGGCGGCGCGGCGCTCTGGGTGAAGAGCGGCACGGCGAAATGGGGCAGTAGCGGCGGCAGCATTGGGGATACCCCCTGCGCGGCGAACAGCGACATCGTAGCCTCAATCCCAGGGGGCGTCGAAAAACGGCTCTCGGCGCCGTAACACGGAAGCAGCAGGATGAAACAAGAGAACGGCAGGACGGAACAGAACAAGCGCGTCTCGGCGCCGCGGAGACCCCTGTGGGTAAAATTCGCGGCCTGCGTTATGGCTATCATCTTTTTCGCCCTGGTTCTGGACACGGTGATCATATCCATCCTGATTTCCGGGGATGTGCGGGTTACGGCGGAGGCCACCAACTACAACACCAACCAGCAGCGGGCGGCCCAGGTGAACGACTTCCTCCAGGGCGACATGGATGACGCGCGGCTGCACCTGAACGTCCTTGAGGCCACAGGGACCAAAGCGGTCAGGGACATGACGACGACGAACTTTTTCAGGATTCACCGGAACATCGCGGCGGTGGTCGTGGACACCTTCGCCGGGGGGGATCAGGGGACCCGCCTGGTGAACAACGCCCTCCTCGCCCTGAACAGGGCCGACCCCTCTGTCCTGGACGACCTGCTCACCGCCTACGCGGACGACTTCAACCGGGCCGCCCTCGGGTACATTTTGCTGCGGAACGTGACGGACATCATGGGCTTCCAGTCGATCGGAATCTTCTTCCCCTTCGGCAGCAAAAGCGCGGCGGTCCTCTGGTCCACGGCCCAGCTCAACACCGACTTCGGCATCGGGGCGAATCAGTCCCTCATGGTGAACGACCGGGGGGAGGTCGTCTCCCACGGGGACCCGGAGCTTCTGCAAACCGGCGTCATAGGCCCCGAAATGTACGGCGTCATCATGGGCATGGGGCTCGACAACATGCAGACCGTCGCCCGGGACGCCAACGGGACGCTCTGCTTCATCGCCATCAGGAGGCTCCCGGCTCTCGGCGGGTCGGTGATAACAAAAATTCCCCAGGCCACGGTTTTCGAGGGCGTCCGGGCCACGGTGCGCAGGAACGTCTACCTGGTGGCGATGATTCTGAGCCTGTCCCTGGCCTTCGCGTGGCTCTTCTCCAAAACCGTCACCCGTCCGGTAGAAACCCTGGTGCAGGCGGTCCGCCAGGTGGGCCGGGGAGACTACAGCGCCAGTGTCCCCATCAGCACCAACGACGAGCTCGGCGAGCTCAGCGCGAGCTTCAACACCATGAGCCGGAGCATCGCCCAGAGCCACAGCGAACTGGACAGGGCCAACCTGAAATTGCAGGAGGTGAACGAAAGCCTGGAAAACACCGTCAAAGAGCGCACCTCCGAGCTGGAACGTCAGACCGCCCTGGCCCAGGCCGCCTCCACCGCCAAGGGTGACTTCCTGGCCGCCATGTCCCACGAGATCCGCACCCCCCTCACCGCCATCATCGGCATGAGCGACCTCATGCCCAGGGTCAACTTCGACGAGACCCAGGCCGACTATTTCAACAAAATATCCGGCATGTCCCATATTCTCATGGACATCGTCAACGACATCCTCGATTTCTCCAAGATCGAAACGGGCAAGATGGAGCTCCTGCCCCGGCATTACAACCTTCGCATCATGTTCGAGAATCTCGCCTCGGCCCAGCGCTTCCAGGCGTCCGCGAAGGGTCTGGAATTCCGCGCGGCCTTCGACCCCGGCCTGCCCGAGGTGGTCTACGGGGACGACGCCAGGGTGCGCCAGATCATGATGAACCTGGTGAGCAACGCCGTCAAATACACCAAGGACGGCTTTGTCGAATTCAGCCTGAACATGGCGAAGCGCCGCCGGGGAAAACTCTACATCGCCGTGGTGGTCCGGGACTCCGGGATCGGCATACGGGAGGAGCAGAAGGAGCGGCTCTTCACCAGGTTTGAACGGCTCGACCGGGAGCAGAACCGGATGATCCAGGGCACGGGCCTGGGGCTGGCCATCACCAGGCAGCTCCTCGACCTGATGGGGGGCTTCATCACCATCGAGAGCGTCTACGGGGAGGGGTCAACCTTCAGCGCCTTCATCCCCCTGGTGAAGGGCGACGTCGCCAAGGTGGAAACGGCCCGGGGCAGGGACTTCCTGGTGCGGGCGGCGGGGGACCTGCGGGTCCTGGTGGTCGACGACGGACAGGCCAACCGCACCGTGGCGTCGGGCTACCTGGCCCGCCACGGCATCACCGCGGACACCGCCGAAAGCGGCGAGGAAGCCCTGTCGAAGATAGGGGCAGGGCAGTACGACCTCATCTTCATGGACCACCTCATGCCCGGCATGGGCGGCCCCGAAACGACCCAGGCTATCCGCGCCCTGGAGCCGGACTGGTGCAAGACGGTCCCCATCGTGGCCTTTTCCGCCAACGCCATCCAGGGGGCCAGGGAATTCTTCATCGCCGCCGGAATGAACGACTTCATCAGCAAACCCATACGCCCGGACGAACTCAACCGGGTGCTGCGGGACTGGCTCCCCTCGGACAAGATAGAGCTTCTTTCACCCCACGGAAACGCCCCGCTCCCGGCGGGCAAAAAGCCTGGGGGCGGCTCTCTCCGCGCGGAATTGGACAGGGTCATCCCCGACCTCGGCGCCGCCCTGGAGCACACCGGCGGCATGGGGGAGCTCCGGGAGTACCTTGAGGTGTTTCACCGGGAGCTCCCTTCAACGATGGACACCCTCAGGGAGACCCTCGCCGCCGGGGACCTCCCCTCGTACCGGATCGCCGTTCACAAGGTCAAGGGCATGATGGGGATTCTGGGGGCGGCGGAACTCGAGGACCGGGCCAAAAGCCTGGAAGACGCGGCCGCCGGGGGCGACGGGGACTCCTGCCGGACGGACAGCGAAGGGGCTATCACGGCGTTCATGGACTTCCGGGACAAAATCGGGGGGCTTTCCTTCTTCCATGAAGGGCGGAAACGCGCGGGGGCGGACAGGGCGCTTGTCATCGAAAAGCTGGAGGCCCTCTGCTCCGCGGCGTCCAACAGCAGACTCGACAACGCCATGGACCTGGCGGCGGAACTGGAGGGCCTGTACCCCGAAGGAACCGGGGAGGAAAAGTGGGCCGAAGACTGGGGAAAGATAAAGACCCGTCTTGACCGCATTGATTTTTCGGGCGCGGCCGGAGAAATCAGAGCGCTCATTGAACGTATGGATGTAAGAGGAGGAGGCGCATGAACAGGACTGATAAAACGATCTCCCAATTGGACCGGAACAGGAAAAGCATCACCCGGCGGAAAACTGTTTTGGTGGTAGATGACGATGCGGCGATGGTGCTGCTCACCAATAATATTTTAAAAAAAGACGGATACGCCGTGCTGGCAGCCACAAGCGGCAAGGATGCCCTGGAAACCCTCTCCCGCACCCTCGTGGACGCGGCGGTTCTGGACATCCTGATGCCCAACATGTCGGGGCTGGAACTCTACAGGAAGATGCAGGACGACGAGATACTGAAATTGATTCCGGTGATTTTCGTTACCGCGGACAACGGAAAAAATACCGTGCTGCAAGCCGTCGGGATGGGCGCGGCAAACTATATCGTAAAACCCTATGACGAGCTGGCCCTGCTGGAGAAAATCCGCGCCGCCATCGAGGAGGCGAAAATCGACCCGGGGGTCCACTACCTCACAATGAAAACCAAGGCTATCCTCACCGAACTGCGGCATAACAAGCCCCTGACCTCCCTTCTGAAGGACTCCCCCAAAGGCGAGGGGCTCTCTGCCGTAGACCATCTCAACTACGAACGGAACCTGCGGAAGAACTGGGACCGGGCCGACATCCTTATCAAAGAAATTCCCCAGGAGGTTTTCTCGCCCGCCTTCGAGTTGATGTTGAAACGCTTCAGAATCTGCATCTCCGCCAGGGACACCGACGGCGCATCGAAGGTCGGGCAGCATATTCTGGAAGAACTCAAGCGGTACGTGTGATATGCCGGAAGCCTGACCGCGGCAGGCCCCTGCCGGGGGGCTTCCATGGTTGCGTTTTTTCTGGTATACTCTTCCCCATGGCGAGTGTGTTGATTGCGGGAAAGGAATTCCCCGAGGGCGCGGCCTTTGCGGCTGCGGCGGGGCAGTCCAGAAATGTTGTGCTCACGGGGGACTCCCCGGACGACAACGGGGGCCTCCGGGTCGTACCCTGGAACAAGGCGTCCCCGATTTCGGCCCGGTCGGCGGTGATCTTTGCGGAAAATCTCTTCACCAGGATTGACGAAGCGGTCCTGTACTTCGATACCCCCATGTACTCGATCCGGTATCCCCTGCTTTCAACCCATATTTGCGCCCGGGCAATCGACGACATGATCGAGGGCTACGTCTACCTTACCCTGGAGATTCTCGACAGATTCTCCAAACGGGGCTTCGGCAAGCTGGTCTTCCTGTGCAAGGAGGGGTTTTCCCGCAGGGAAATGTCCCTGGAGGGCGCCTTTGCCGGAGACCCCGCCGCCGCTCCTGCCACGGCCCTCCCCTCGGCGGCCCTGGGGGCGTTTCGGGCCTTCGCGGAACACATCGCATCGGCCTACGGGGGCACGGAATTCGTGCGGGTCATCCTGGCCTCGGCCCCGGCCCTGCAAAGGGACGACGCCATCGCCCAGTGGCTCTTCCCCTACATGGACGAAGAAGTCCGGCCCCGCTCACCTTCACAATGGGTCAAATTCGGCGCAAAACCCCAGGGGGTCATCTCCGGGCTCTTCCAGCAGACCCTGGGCCGGAGGCTTTCAGGGAGCAAAAGGTAAATAAAAATAATTTCTTATCTATAAAAAAATAAAATGAAAAAAAATTTGCAAAATTTGAATTTACCATTTACAATATATATTGTTGAGAATCAGCCAAGGAGGTTTTCATGGCAAATACAGGAGGGATAACATTTTCCAAAGACCTGGAAGACTTTATCGCCCTTTGGAAGACAAAGCCCGGCAATATCATCATGATTTTGCACAAGGTCCAGGAAGAGCAGGGCTATATCTCAGCGGAGGCCGCCGAAGAAGTGGCCGCCCGCACCGGAACGCCCCTGGCAAAGGTCTACGGCATTATGACCTTCTATCACCTGTTCAAGACAAAAAAGCCGGGGAAGAACCAGATCAGCGTGTGCCTGGGGACGGCGTGCTACCTCAAGGGCGGCCGCGACATCTACGACGAGGCCCGCTCCATCCTGGGGATCCGGGGGGACGAAACCGTCAGCCCGGACGGCGAATTTTCCGTGGAACCCGTGCGGTGCATCGGCTGCTGCGGGCTCTCCCCGGTGGTCACGATAAACGGCGATGTCCACGGCAGGCTCACCAAGGGTGACGTAAAACCCCTGATCGAGCAGTACAGGAACAAGGTCGCGTAGCTTGCGCAACACGGAAGGGGGCGCAAGTAAGCTTGCGCAACACGGAAGGAGGCGCAAGCAAGCTTGCGCAACACGGAAGGAGCGCAAGCCATGCACTACACCTTGGCGGACATGATCGGGGACCTGGCGCAGAACGCGGCGGAGTCCGGCGCGTCCGTCATTGACGTAACGGTGGATGAAAGCGGCGGGACCCTTTCGTTTGAGATACGGGACAACGGCAAAGGGATGGACTCCCAGACCCTGGAGCGGGCAAAGGATCCGTTTTACACGGACGGCGTCAAGCACCCCTCCCGGAAGGTGGGCCTGGGGATTCCCTTTTTGATACAAACGGCAACGGAGACAGGCGGTTCCTGGACCCTTTCGTCAATCAAGGGACAGGGCACGGTTGTCGGCGGGGTGTTCAACACGAGCAACATCGACACCCCTCCGGTTGGGGACATCCCCGGCCTCTTCAGGCAAATGCTGAGCCAGACCGGCTCTTTCGAGATGACGATCACCCGGAAGAGGACCGGCCCTAACCCGGCGGACTACCGGATAGTCCGGTCGGAGCTGGCGGACGCCCTGGGGGACCTTGAAACGGTGGATTCCCTTTCCCTGTTGGGGCACTATCTTGCGGGCCTGGAAGAGCCCGAATAAAGCGCCGCCCCTATTGATTGGGGGGCGGATAGAGGAGCGTATATGGCAAAAATGACTTTGGAAGACCTGCGGCGGCTTCGGGAAGAAAAGAAAAGCGAACTCGACCAGCGCGCCGCCGACGGAAAGACCGTCCAGGTCCTCGTGGGCATGGGCACCTGCGGCATCGCGTCGGGGGCCAAGGAGACCCTCACGGCGTTCATCTCGGAGATCGAGAAGCGCGGCCTGGGAAGCAAGGTCGTGGTGCGGCAGACCGCCTGCATGGGCCTCTGTTCCCACGAGCCCACGGTGGAGATTCACGTGCCCGATATGCCCACGGTGATTTACGGGGACGTAAAAGCGGATGTGGTGTCTTTGATCGTCAAATCCCACATAATCAACAGGAAGCCCCTGGAATCCCTGGTGATGACCCAGCGGGCCAGCGCTGTCTAGGAGGCCGTCATGGTAACCCAACACATACTCGTATGCGGCGGAACCGCCTGCACGTCAACCAGCGGAAAGGAGATCTTCGAGCAATTCCTTGAGCTCACCAAAAAACACGGCCTGGGGGAGTCGGTGCAAATCGTGCAGACCGGGTGCTTCGGTCTGTGCGAGCGGGGGCCGATTGTCAAAATTTTCCCGGACAACACCTTCTACGTCAATGTTGAGCCCGAGGACGTGGAAGAAATCGTCACCGAGCAGCTCATCAAGGGCCGGGTGGTAAAGCATCTGCTCTACGACCCGGAAAAGGCCAAGAAGGCGGAACAGCTCGACTTCTACAAAAAGCAGATGCGTATCGTCCTGAGGAACTGCGGGGTCATTGACCCGGAGAACATCGAGGAATACATCGCCAGGGACGGCTACCTTGCCCTGGAGAAGGCCCTGTTCCAGTTGTCCCCCCAGCAAATCATCGACGAGGTCAAGAAGTCGGGCCTGCGCGGGCGTGGCGGGGCTGGATTCCCCACGGGACTCAAGTGGGAGGCCGGCATGAACGCCCAGAGCAAGGTCAAATACGTGGTCTGCAACGCCGACGAGGGCGACCCCGGGGCCTACATGGACCGCTCCACCATCGAGGGGGACCCCCACTCGATCCTCGAGGCCATGACGATTTGCGGCAAGGCAATCGGCTCCCATCAGGGGTTCATCTACATCCGGGCCGAATACCCCCTGGCGGTGGAGCGGCTCTACAGGGCCATGGACCAGGCCAGGGAACGGGGCCTGCTCGGGAAGGACATCCTGGGAAGCGGGTTCGACTTCGACATCGAGATCCGCCTGGGCGCGGGGGCCTTCGTGTGCGGGGAAGAAACCGCGCTCCTGCGGTCCATCGAGGGCCTGCGGGGAATGCCCACGCCAAAGCCGCCCTTCCCGGCCCAATGCGGCCTCTGGGGGGAGCCCACCATCATCAACAACGTGGAAACCTGGGCCAACGTGCCGGTCATCCTCACCAAGGGGGCGGACTGGTTCGCCTCAATCGGCACGGAGGACTCCAAGGGCACCAAGGTCTTCGCCATCACCGGCAAGGTCAAAAACTCCGGCCTGGTGGAAGTGCCCATGGGCACAACCCTGCGGGAAATCATCTTCGACATCGGCGGGGGCATCAAGGGGGGCAAACAATTCAAGGGCGTACAGACCGGCGGGCCCTCGGGGGGCATCCTCACGGATGAACACCTGGACACGCCGATCGACTTCGGCGCGCTCACCCGGGCGGGCTCCATGATGGGCTCCGGGGGCATGATCGTGATGGACGAGGACGACTGCGTGGTCGACGTGGCAAAATTCTACATGGATTTCTGCGTGGACGAGTCCTGCGGCAAGTGTTCGCCCTGTAGAATCGGCACCAGGCAGATGCTCATGCTCCTGGAGAAAATCTCCGACGGCAAGGGGGAACTCAAGGACCTGCAAACCCTGGAGGACATCGGGTTCGCCATGCAGAAGGCGTCCCTGTGCGCCCTGGGGCAGACCGCCCCGAACCCAACCCTGTCCACCCTCAGGCGGTTCCGGTCCGAGTACCTGGCGCATATCGGGGACCCGGCGGGCGGCGTTCCGCCCAAGTGTCCCACGGGCAAGTGCAAGAACCTGACCACCTACCGCATCACCGACGCCTGCAAGGGCTGCACCCTCTGCCAGACCAAGTGCCCCACCGGCGCGATTTCCGGGGAGCCCAGGGCCCAACACCTGATCGATCCCAGCAAGTGTATCCGCTGCGGGGTCTGTTTCGAGACCTGCAAATTCAGCGCGGTCGTCAAGGAATAAGGAGCAACTATGAACGTAACGATAAACAACATCGACATTGACGTTGACTACGGCGTGTCAATTTTGGACGCCGCAAAAAAGGCGGGATTCAGGATTCCCACCCTGTGCAATTCCCCGGACCTGCCCGCCTGGGCGTCCTGCGGGCTGTGCATTGTGCGCATGGCGGGAACACCCCGCATGGTGCGGGCCTGCTGCACCATGGCAACCGAGGGCATGAAGGTGGTCACCCACGACCCGGAGCTCACCCGGGCCCGGCGCACGGTGCTGGAGCTGATTCTCTCGAACCACCCCGCGGACTGCCTCAACTGCGCCCGGAACAACCACTGCGAGCTGCAAAGCCTGGCCGCGGAATTCGGCGTAAAGGAGCCGCGCCTTACCCCCAACCTCAAGAACCAAAGCGTGGACGATTCCTACGAGGAGGTTGTCTTCGACAGGGACAAATGCATCAACTGCGGGCGCTGCGTGGAGGTGTGCCAGGGTATGCAGAACGTGTGGGCCCTGGAATACACGGGCCGGGGGGACAAGACGATCATCGGCCCCGTGGCGGGGGCGAAGCTCATCAACAGCCCCTGCGTCAAGTGCGGCCAGTGCGCGGCCCACTGCCCGGTGGGGGCAATCACCACCCGGAACCCCCTGCAACGGGTGCAGGACGCCCTGGCGAATCCGGCCCTCACCTGCGTTGCGGCAATCGCACCCTCCGTGCGGGCAGCCCTGGGGGAGGAATTCGACCTGCCCGTGGGCACGATTACCACGGGCAAGATCTACACGGCCCTGCGGGTCATGGGGTTCAGGCACGTGTTCGACACGAACTTCGCCGCGGACGTCACCATCATGGAAGAGGGCACGGAGCTCATCAACAGGCTGACCAAGGGGACCGGCCCCCTGCCGATGTTCACGAGCTGCTGCCCCGCCTGGATTGACTATGCGGAGAAGCGCTACCACGGCCTTCTGCCCCACCTTTCCACCACCAAGAGTCCCCAGCAGATTCAGGGGGCCCTCACCAAGACCTACTGGGCAAAGCAGATGAATGTTGCCCCCGGGGACATCTTCCACCTCTCCATCATGCCCTGCGCGGCCAAGGCCTGGGAGGCCCGGCGGGACGGGAACATGCAGGTCTCGGGCGCGCCCGACATCGACATGGTGATCACCACCAGGGAATTCGCCTCCCTCATCCGCATGTACGGGATCGACTTCGCGTCCCTCCCGGAAAGCGCCGCGGACAATCCCCTGGGGCCCTACTCCGGGGCCGCCACGATCTTCGGCGCAACCGGCGGGGTGATGGAAGCGGCTGTCCGCACGGCCTACGCGGTGGTAGAAAAAAAGGAGCTCGGGGACCTGAACTTCACCCCCGTGCGGGGCCTTGACGCCGTAAAGGAAGCCGCGGTCACCCTGGGGGGCAAGGAAGTGCGCCTCGCGGTGGTGCACCAGCTCGGCAATGTGGACGCGGTGGTCCAGCGGGTCCTCTCGGCCCTGGGGGACAAGAAGGAGCCCCCCTATCACTTCATCGAGGTGATGAGCTGCCGGGGCGGCTGCGTTGCCGGCGGGGGCCAGCCCTACGGCGCGGACGACGAAATCCGCCTCAAGCGGGCCGCCGCGCTCTACCGGGACGACACGAATTCCGCCGTGCGCACCAGCCACGGGAACCCCCTCGTGCAGGAGGTCTACAAGAAATTCCTCCACGGGCCCAACAGTCACGAGGCCCACCACCTGCTGCACACAACCTACACGGAGCGGAAGCTGTACAGCTAGACTCCGTGGCGCCGGGAGCTGCTTGAGGAAGCAGCCTTTTTGCGCTATCCTTATCCCATGGAAGCGGCGCAAAAAAGGACGGTATATGCTTTTCTAAGGACAGCGGCCCGGTCGGTCTGGGGGGTTCAGCCCGGTGTGTTCGACCGGACCCCGGAATTCGCGGACGATCCTGCCCCTGAAACGGAAGCACAGGGATCCCCTGCCGCGCCGGAGCCCCCTGCGGAGGCGTTCCCCCAGGGGCCGGCGCGGACGGCCCCGGCGGACACGATCGCCGGGATTGACCGGGAGATCGCCTCGTGCAGGGCCTGCACCCTGTGCCGCACCCGCACCCGCACCGTGGGCGGAACCGGGGCCCTGCGGCCCCTGGTCCTCGTGGTGGGGGAAGCGCCGGGCAGGGAGGAGGACGAGCAGGGACTCCCCTTTGTGGGCAGGGCCGGGAAGCTTCTGGACGACATGCTCCGGGCGATTTCCCTTTCCAGGGAGACCAACTGCTTCATAGCGAACACCATAAAATGCCGCCCCCCGGACAACCGGGACCCCCTCCCGGAGGAAGAGGCCGCGTGTTTTCATTTTCTGGAGCGCCAAATCGCGGCCCTCAAGCCCAGGGCGATTCTTGCCTCCGGGCGGGTCGCCCTGGGGCGGCTCGTCCCCGCAAGCGAAGGCATCACCCGATCCCACGGCCAGTTCTTCGACTACCGGGGCATACCCCTCATGCCCGTGTTCCACCCGAGCTTCCTGCTCCGGGACCCGTCCCAAAAGGCCGCGGCCTGGGGGGACCTCAAGAAATTCCGCGCCCTCCTGCGGGAGCTGGAACCGGGGTACGAGCAGACCTGGAGCGCCGGAAGGTGACCCCCCCCGAAGGCCCCTTCGCGGAGGTCGTCCTCAACGTGCCCGTGGACAGGACCTTCTTCTACTCGGCTGGGGGCGTGGAGGGCGCTGAGGCGGGAAAGCGGGCGGAGGTCCCCTTTCGGAGCCGGAAGATGACCGCCTTCATCGTCGCCATGCACGGGACCCTCCCGGAACTGGACTTCCCCGCGGAAAACATCAGGCCCGTAGCCAGGGTGATTGACGAAAAGCCCGTGTTCACCCCCAGGGAGACCGCCCTGGCCCGGTGGGTGGCGGATTACTACCTCTCGTCCATCGGGGAGGCCCTGTCGGCGATGATTCCCTCGGGCCGGAGGGACTCGGGCCTTTCGGGATTCCCCCTGGAGAGCGGGGAAACGGAGTTTGACAAGAAGCCCCTCTCGGCGGAACAGGAAGCCGCGGTGAACGCGATCTGCGGGGGCGGCGGGGGCCTCCACTACCTCTACGGCGTCACCGGGAGCGGCAAGACCGAGGTGTTCCTCCGGGCGGCGGAGGCCGTGCTGGCCCAGGGGAAGGGGGTCCTCTACCTGGTGCCGGAAATCAGCCTGACCTACCAGACCGTAAAAGCCGTCACGGGGCGCTTCGGCGGCCTGGCGGCGGTGCTCCATTCCGGGCTCACCCCGTCCCAGCGGATCCGCCAGTGGCGGCGCATCCTCCAGGGTGACGCCAGAATCGTCGTGGGGGCCCGGAGCGCCGTGTTCGCCCCCCTGCCGGACCTTGCCCTGGTCATCATCGACGAGGAGCACGATTCCTCCTACAAGTCCGCCTCGGCCCCCAGGTACCACGCCAGACAGGTGGCCCTGCACCGGGCCCAGGAGGGGGGCGTCCCCCTGGTGATGGGAAGCGCGACCCCCTCGGTCGAGGCCTGGCGGCTGATGGAAACCGGAGTCCTCAAAACCCACAGGCTGAGGGAGCGCATCGCCGGAGGGAAGCCCCCGGAGATCCACACGGTCAACATGACAGGAACCGGAAGCGCCGCCCTCTCCCCTCCCCTCCGCCGGGAAATCGAATCAACCCTGGGGGAACACCGCCAGGTCATCCTCTTCCTGAACCGCCGGGGGTTCACCCACATCTTCCGGTGCAACACCTGCGGGTTCGAACTCACCTGCAAGAACTGCTCCGTGCCCCTCACCTTCCACAAGGGCGAAAACCGCCTGCGATGCCACTACTGCGGCTGGGTCCGCGAGGCCCCCAAAGTCTGCCCGGAGTGTTCCTCCCTGGACGTGGGGTACTGCGGGTTCGGCACGGAATACATCGAAGAGGAGGTCCGCGCCGCCTTCCCCCACGCCAGGATAGGCCGGCTCGACGCGGACAGCGTCAGGGAGAACGGGGGCCTGGAAAAGACCCTGAACGCCTTCAGGAAGGGTGACTTCGACATCCTCCTGGGCACCCAGATGGTGGCAAAGGGACTGAATTTTCCGGGCTTAAAACTCGTGGGGGTGGTTCTGGCGGACACGGGCCTTGCCATGCCCGACTTCAGGAGCGCCGAGCGGTGTTTCTCCCTCCTCACCCAGGTGGCGGGCCGGGCGGGGAGGTTCTTCCCGGACGGGAAGGTCATCGTGCAGGGCTACAACCCCGGACGCCACGGCATCCTGCAAGCCTGCGAGGGCCGGATCGACGACTTCTACGCCCAGGAATTGGAAGAACGGAAGGCCCTGGGGTTCCCGCCCTTTTCCCGGCTCCTCCGCCTGGTCTTCCGTTCCGCAAGCGAAGAACGGGCGGACAGGGCGAGCCGGGAGGCGGCCCTGTTTTTGCGGGATGCCCTCAGGGACGGAAACTGCCAGGCGCTGGGCCCCGCCGAGTGCCCCCTCTCCAGGATCGCGGCGAACTACCGGTTCCAGACCCTCCTCCGTGGACAAACCCTGGCCCCCCTCCGCCGGGCCGCAAAAACCTACCTGCAAACCCGGAAGCCCCTCCCCGGGGTCTACGTGGAGATCGACGTGGACCCGGTGAATCTGCTGTAGGAACATGCACGGCCTGTTGCAAAGCTCTTGCAGTCGTGGTATAGTCAACCTATGGCATTGAATTATCAGGAAGCGATACGTCCGCTTTCATATATTGCGGAACACCCCCTTGCCGCAATGGAATATGTTTCGGAACACCGGAGTCCGGTCATCATCACCCAGAATGACGAGGCAAAAGCGGTTTTGCTCGACATTGAGACCTACCAGCAAACCCAGAAGGCCCTTGCGTTGCTGCGGTGCATAAAAATTGGCGAACGGGCCGCTGCCGAGGGACGGATGCGTCCCGCAAAGGACGTGTTCGCGGATTTGGAAAAGAAATTAACCCAATATGCCTGAAGAATACGGCGTTGTCATCACCGGACCGGCTGAAGCGGACATAGCCGGAATTGTCGATTATATCGCCTTGGACGACGTGGTTATTGCCAAACGAATCCTGAAACGGCTTAAAGCAAAAATCGATTCCCTTGCGGCATTTCCGGGTAAAGGGCACTATCCGCCGGAATTGCTTGCTTTCAATATCAAAGACTACAGGGAAGTGACGGAAAAGCCCTGGCGGATCATCTATAAAATCAGTGCTGCCGAAGTCCATATTCTGGCTGTCATTGACAGCCGGCGGAATGTTCAGGAAGTTCTGATTGAAAAATTATTGGACGGACAAAACTTTTCGTAAATAGACTCCTTCACGCGCCGCGGAGCCGCTCCAGGGCGCGCCGTATCACGGCCAGGTCGGCCTCGCCCTGGGGGGTCGTCAGGGGGCCGTCCCCGGTGTCCAGCACGGTGACCCGCCGGGCGATGTGCTCCGGGTAGTGGGCGTCCGAGGACCTGGTGACGGGCCTGGGGGGAAAGGAGGGCCCCCAGGGGGGGCTTCCGGTCATCTCGACGGCGTCCCAGGGGCCGTCGGGAATCGTCCCCAGTTGGCTCATGAGCGAAAAGGCCGGGCGGTCCGCATGGGCGGGAATCGCCAGGCCCCCAAGGGCGCGGGTCCGCCGGGCAAGGGCGTACACGTCATATGCCGAGGCCACCACCAGGTAGTTTTCCACCTCGCCGGTGATTTCGTCACGGTCATTCACAATCACCTGGTCCCCCAGCCTGGCGGGGACGTTCCTGACCCTGAGGAGGGAGGCGTACACCTCATCCCCGAAGGCCAGGGCGGTCTCCAGGCGCGGAAACAGGCACAGGATGTGCACCTCCTCCGAGGACTGGGCCTCCAGGCCGAAGAGGGGGACCACCCCTTCCCGTAGGCAGGCGGTTTTGAAGGCCGGGCAGTTGAGGGCCGAATTGTGGTCCGTCAGGGCCCCCAGAGTCACGCCCTTCTCCTTGAGGCGCCGGGCGATCACCCTGGGGGACATCTCCAGGCTGGCGCAGGGGGAAAGACAGGAGTGCAGGTGAAGGTCCGCCGTAATCACCATGGTCCGGAGCCGTGGAGGAGGGCGTAGAGTTTGCCGCTCAGGGTGAACTGGTTTTCCGCTGAGACGAAGAGGGAGATTCCCTCGGCTTTGAGGGCCGCGGCGAAGTCCTCGGGCACGGAGCGGTTGTTGCAGATGATCACCGCGGGGCTCTCCTTGAGGACGGCGACCGCGGCGGTGTTCTTGTGGGCCTGGATGGTGATGAGGACGGCGCCGTCCCCGGCGTTTCCCATCACGTCGCTGAGGAGGTCCGAGGTGTAGGCGCAGGCGACGGGCCGCCCGCCATCGGCCAGGTGCACGGCCGTTAAGCCCAGGGCACGGGCCATCTCCCGGACCGTCATCGGGGCCCTCCTTTTTCGTCATAGTTCAGGAAAAATGTGGCGTGGACGATCGTACCCGCCCCGGGGGACGAGTAGATCTTGAAGTCGTCGGAGACCCGCTTGGTGTTCGGGAGCCCCATCCCCGCGCCGAACCCCAGGGCCCGAATCCGCTCGCTGGCCGTGGAGAAGCCCTCGGTCAGGGCCTGGGCGATGTCCGGGATCCCCGGCCCCCGGTCCTCCGCCTCGATCACCAGGCGGCCCGGGTGGATGTAGTAGCGCATGATTCCTCCCCTTGAATGGACCACCTGGTTTATCTCCAGCTCGTAACTGGCGATTCCTATCCGGCGGGTGAGCTCCGGGGGCACGTTCATGGCCTTGAGCTGCTTCTTGATTTCCGTGGAGGCCTTGCCGGCCGTTTCAAAATTGAAGGGTTCGGTCTTGAATTCCAGGGTTTTGATTCCCGACTCCAGCCTGGGGGGGGGCTCGGTTTTTTCCGCGGCCAGCCGCTGGGTTTCCTTTTCCAGGAGCTCGAACTCCCGGTTCATGGCCACCAGGAGGGCGCTGATCACGTCCGACTGGGTGACGATGCCCGTGAGCCGGTGCTCGCTGTTGATCACCGGGAACCTGCCGAAGCCGTATTTGTTGAAATAGGACACGCAGAAGGACAGGGGCATGGACTCTTGCAGGACGATGGTGTTCTTTGTCATGTGGTCTTCCACCCGGTCGTCGATGCTCCCCGTGTCGAAGGCCTGGATGATGTCGTCCATGGACACGATCCCCGCCAGGACGTCCCCGTCGAGCACGGGCACCCCGGTGAATCCCCTGGTCTTCATGAGCTTCTGGATCGACCGCATGGTGTCCCCGGGCTTTGCGGCCGCCACGTCCGTCGACATGACGTCCTTTACCTTGAGTTTGAAAAGGAGTTCAACCACCGCCTCGGGGGAGGAATCCGAGCCGAGGGGTATCGCGCGGGTGGAAATCATGGGAAAAGTATACCGCAAAAGGCCCAATCCGTCAAACCGCGCCCGGAGCGTCCATGGGGGGAGATGTGTCTGTCAAAGCAGCCCTGAAAAAGTCCCCATGACTTTTTCAGGGCTTCCTTATGAGGCGGCGGGACAGCGCTCGCAGGCAGCGGGGCAGGCCGGGGCGTCCTTTTTGGCGGCGGGTTTTTCCGGCTTCTTCTCCGGCTTTTTGTGGGCGTCGGTGGAATAAAACCCCGAACCATGGAAGGCGATGCCGATGTCCGTGGGCAGCACACGCCGTATATGCTCCCCGCAGGCCGGGCAGACCGTAAGGGGCATGTCCGTCATCTTTTGAACAGCCTCAAAGCGTTTGGCGCAGGATTCGCACTCATATTCATACGTGGGCATTGAACACCTCTCCCAACAAAGATACTAAAAAAAGCGGCGGGCGTCTACCGCCCTCCGGCTCCGGATTCTACCGCAGCGTCTTTCCGGCCGTCCTGCCCTCTGCCATGGCCCTGGCCGCCTGGTAGACCGCCTGGGTTTTGTAGTCCCTGTTCCAGCGGTTTACGGCGATGTGGTCGAACACGGGGGCCCCGATGTTTTCGCAGAACCGGTCCAGTTGGTCCATGCACGTAAGGATGCCGCTCCCGCTTCCGCCGGCGGACGCAACCAGGAGGATCTGCTTGCCCCGCAGCGCCGGGGGCTGGTCCGGGGGCCTGGGCAGCCAGTCCCGGTTGAATTCGCACCGGCGGAACCGGTCGAGGAAGCACTTGAGCCCCTCGGTCGCCTCGCCCCAGTAGACCGGCGTGATGATGATCACCTGGTCCGCCCCCTTGAGCGCCCCCTGGGCCGTGCTGAACCCGTCGTTCCCGAAGGCGCAGGCGTGTTCTTTGAGACAGGCCCCCCAGCCCCCGCCGCAACTACGGCAGCGTTCTGTCTTGTCCACCGGGAGCGTTTCAACCTGGGCGCCCCCGTCCTCAGCGCCCTTCCGGGCGGCCTCGATTACCCCGTGGCAGAGCCCCTCTGTTTTGGGATTTCCTGAAAGGATGACGATTTTCATAGTGACACCTACCGTGCGTATTCGACGATCCGGGTTTCCCGAATCATCGTTATTTTGATTCTGCCCGGATAGCGGAGATCGCTCTCGATTTGCTTGGCGATTTTCTGGGCCAGACCCTGCACCCCGGCATCGGCGATTTTCTCGTTATTCACCAGCACCCGGAGCTCCCGGCCCGCCTGAATCGCGTAGGCCTTTTCCACACCGGGGAAGGACTCCGCCAGGGTTTCAAGGTTCTCCAGACGCTTGACATAGTTGTCGATCGTTTCGCGCCGCGCGCCGGGCCGGGCCGCGGAGATTGCGTCCGCGATTTGGACGATCACCGCCTCCAGACAGGTGGGCTCGATGTCGTTGTGGTGGGCCCCCACGGCGTTGACGATCCTGGAGTCTTCCCCCATCTTCCGGGCCATATCCATGCCGATTTCCGCGTGGTTCTGGTCGGAATCCGTTTCGGCGCCCTTGCCGATGTCGTGGAGCACCGCGGCCCGCTTGGAGAGCTCCCTGTCGGCCCCCACCTCTGCTGCGAGGATCCCCGCGATGACGGCGACCTCCTTGGAGTGGGCGAGCACGTTCTGGCCGTAGCTGGTGCGGTAATGCAGGCGGCCCAGGGCCCGGATGCCGTCCTGGTTCATGTTGTGGATACCCAGGTCGAAGAGGACCTTCTCGCCCTCCTCGTAGATCCGCATCTGAATTTCCCTGGTGACCTTTTGGACGACCTCTTCTATCCGGGCGGGGTGAATCCTCCCGTCCGAGATGAGCCGTTCCAGGGCTGCCTTGGCGATTTCCT